>JAQUCZ010000001.1 GCA_028685945.1 Sulfurimonadaceae bacterium
TTGTTTCAATTAAAGATATTAAAACATTTATCCGAGCAATGCGTATTACGATTAATGAGATTCCCGAAGCGGAGGGATGGATTGTAGGTCCGACGGATGAAGATCCCGAGTATTTTCACGAATGTGAACAGATGGTTGAATCTTTAGGTCTAAACGAAAAAGTGAAGTTTTTGGGTTTTCAAAATATTAAAGAGATATTACCGCAATCGGCATTGCAAACACTCACGTCTATCAGTGAAGGGATGCCTTTGGTGATTTTAGAAGGGTTTGCGGCCGGCGTTCCTTGCGTTGCGACGGATGTCGGGAGTTGCCGCGATCTTATATACGGAGGGCTTAATGAGGAGGATATCGGTTTAGGCGCGGCAGGAGCGATTACGCACATAGCGAATCCCTCGGAACTTGCCAAGGCGTATATCCGTTTTTTAAGCGATTTTGCATTATGGAAACAAGCACAAGAGGTTGCCCTAGAAAGGGTAGAGAAGTATTATAGACAAGAGATGTTTTTGGAAGAATACCGTGCACTTTATGCACAGAGTATGAATAAAGAGGAATCATGGCGGGCATAGGATTTGAACTGCGAAGAATGCTTCATAAAGATCGGCTTCTTTCTTTAGCAAAAGTATACGGCTATTCCGCTATTTTAAGTTCTGGTCCTTGGGTTATTTCGATCGTCGCGATTATTTTGGTAGGATTTATTAACCTTTCGACGTTGGGAACCATGTCGCAGGCAGCAAAATTTCAGATTGTCGTTACATATGCGATTGCACTCGCTTCAAGTTTGATTGTAACGGGGATATTGCAGCTCCCTTTTACGCGTTACGTAGCCGATTTGATATTCGCAAAAAAAGAGAACGAGGTTCTTCCCTCCTATTTCGGTGCTATTTTTATCTCTTGGATACTCGGTCTTCCTTTTGTCGTACCTCTGGCTTTATATGCTTTTGAAGAACAAAATTTTCTTTTTATTATGGGTGTAATCTCGGTATTTTTGATACTGTGCGGCGTTTGGATATCGAGTATTTTGGCAGCTAGTTTAAAATATTACCGAGGTGTAGTGTGGGCATATTTTATCTCCTATGCACTTATCGTCGTTTTTTCCTACTGGGTAGGCGATACCGTTGAAGCACTATTGTTTATCTTTTTTGCCGGTAATGCCGTTTTGTTTGTTATTTTGATGACGTTGATTATTAAATCGTATAACTCGTCGATTTTTATGAAGCTTGATTTTTTCTTCGCACCGAATTTTTATTGGACACTGGCAATCGCCGGATTGACTTATAATTTGGGTGCGTGGGTCGACAAATTTATATTTTGGTACCACCCTATGACCGGCGAAGCGGTTATAGGAAAACTTCATGCTTCGGTAGTTTACGACATACCCATTTTTTTGGCATATCTCTCTATATTGCCTTCAATGGCTATTTTCTTTTTTAGGCTTGAAACAGATTTTGCGGAAAAGTACGAGTTGTACTACGATGCAGTTCGAAACGGAGGAACTCTTCATGCCATTCGTCGCTACAGAAACGAGATGGTGAGTATAGTGCGCCATGCCATCAGAGAGATTATAGTGATACAGGGTGTACTGAACATTATTCTTTTTTTAAGCGCACCCGAACTTTTTAGGATATTGCATATTCCTCAACTTTATATTGGACTTTTATATATCCTTACCGTAGGTGCAATGTTGCAGGTGAGTTTTATGTCCGTTTTGGCAATGCTGTATTATCTCGATAGGAAAAAAACGGCTATGTGGCTTTGTATATCTTTTTTCGTACTTAACGGCGCATTGACCTATATTTCGATAGGCATGGGTCCTGCAATGTTCGGATACGGATATACGGTTTCGCTGCTTTTGGTCTTCACCGCAAGCGTTTTGGCGATAAGAAATGAAATGGAGAGACTCGACTATGAAACGTTTATGTTGCAATAAAATTATTTTTTTTCTATTAACATTGGTTGTTGCGCTGCAGGCTTCTTTGGATAAAAAGAGCGCGATTGTTTACTACGGAGATCAAATCTCTTATCCGACGGTCGGTATTCACGATTACATTATCGTTGAACCGAGAAATACGAATGTTTATACACACGGCTTTTCTCTTTATAAAAAAAAGATATACGCCTATGTAAGTGTTTTTGAGGTCGAAAAAGGGGATGCAACGATTGATTCTTCGTGGGTGATCGCCCAAAATGAAGCATGGGGAAGTGTCGTACTCGATTTACGAAACGAAGCATATCGGAAGTATCTTTTGGAAAAAATAGAAGCGTTACATGCCAAAGGATTTGAAAACTTTTTTTTTGACACGCTTGATTCTTACATGCTCTATGCAAAAACGGCGGAACAAAAAGAGAGTTTTGAAAAAAGTTTAGCAGATTTTATCCAAGAGGTGCATCGACGTTTCAGCAATGCCAAGATAGTGCTCAACAGAGGATTCGAAATCATCGATTCCGTACACTCTTGTATCGACGCCGTTTTATTCGAGTCGTATCACTACGGATTGGGAGAAGGGGCGCAAGGGTACAAAAAGGTTTCAAACGGGGATAAGGAGTGGCTTGATTATCATATCGCGAAGATCCAGCGTTACGGGCTTGATGTTATTTCGGTGGAGTATTTGCCGCAAGATCAAATGGAAAAAATCGATGAGGCGATAGATGTTATAGAAGCCAAAGGGATGATCCCTTACATAAGCGAGAGAGAACTCGATATTTACGGAAAGTCTTCTAAAAATGGATTGAAAAGGGAGGTGTTCGTTTTAATTGATGAGAGTCAAAAAGATAGAATGGTTCAAGGAGCGCATCAGTATCTTTCGATGCCTTTGGAATATCTGGGATATATTCCGAAACTTTACGACTTGACCCAAGGGTTGCCCGATGTGCGCTACATGAAACATTATGCGGGTGTGGTTATTTGGCTTGAGAATTTTACTACGGACCCCGACGGATTGCGCCGATGGCTTGAAGAGATCAAAAAATCCGGAATAAAGATCGTATTTATGAATAATTTCGGTTTTCTCCCAACTCTTACCAATATGAAGTTTTTAGAGATAGATGCATTACAAAAAAATGAAGATATAGATACGCCGAGCAAACTCGTACATTATGTAAAACAGACGGGTTTTGAGATAGAAGCTTCGCCAAATTCACTCGAGACGCTTTACTTGCAACCGCGTAATGCAAAAGCTCTTTTACGTTATGAAGATACACAAGGGCAATATACGGTACCGGCGGCCATTACGTCTTGGGGAGGGTATGCGCTTGATGAAGCGTTAATGGTACAGATTCAGCAAGATAGTTTGTGGGTGATAGATCCGTTTTGGTTTTTACAAGAAGCACTTGAGTTAAAACCCTTAGCCGTACCCGACGTAACGACGCACAACGGCAGAAGGATATTTTTTGCCCATGTCGACGGCGACGGGATCATGAGCAGGGCAGAGTTTAATCCCGGATTACTTGCGGGTGAAGTGATTGTAGAGGAGATTTTGAAACCTTATAAAGTGCCCCATTCCATTTCGTTTATCGGTGCAGAGATTAACCCCGAGGGGCTATACCCCGATCTTTCGCCCAGACTCTTGGAGATAGTCAAAAAGACGTACGCACTCGAAAACGTAGAAGCCGCGACACATACCTATACCCATCCGTTTTATTGGGGCAAAATAGAGGATGCTACTCTCGATGCATCTTACAGATTGGACGTAAAAGGGTATTCGTTTTCGTATGAGAGAGAAATATTAGGCTCTTTGGAGGAGATAAATACAAAATTTTTACCCTCGAAAAAAGAGCATGCCAAGACAATTTATTGGAGTGGCATGTGCGATCCAAGAGAGGATGTACTAGAGTTCGTTTACAAACACGGCATACTGAACATTAACGGAGGCGATACGATTATTACAAACAGTTCCCCGTGGCTTTCATTGGTTGCTCCTTTGGGACTTGCACGCGGAGAATACTATCAAATATATACGGGAGCGCAGAATGAAAATATCTATACGAATAATTGGCAGGGTCCTTATTGGGGATTTAAGAAGGTAGTCCAGACGTTTGAACGTACCGAACATCCTAGACGTTTAAAACCTATTAATATCTATTATCACCTTTATGCAGGAACTAAAACGGCATCTTTGCGCGCTTTAAAATACGCCTTTGATTGGGCTCTGAAGCAGGAAATATACCCGATTTACGCTTCGGAATATATACCCAAAGTAATGGATTTTTATACCCTTTCTTTGTCCAATGAAGAGGAGACATGGTTACTCGAAGGTGCAAGGGATATTAAAACCGTGCGGTTTGCGAAAAAGGTTTTTGCGGATATGGAACGTTCCGATGGAGTGATCGGTGCTAAAGCAACCTCCAATCAAACATATTTTCATCTTGATCATGGGCAGAGCCAACGTATCGTACTGCGATCAAGCGCTCCTCAAGAGGAAGTGTATCTGCTTGATGCAAATGTGGCTCTTGAGAAAGTGTTTCAGGAAAAAGGGAAAATAACATACCGTTTTGCAGGGCATGTGCCCGCGGCGATGCGTTGGCATGTACCTCAAAAATGTTACGTGACTACGCTACAAGATGCCGAGATAACAAGAAGTTCGGATCTACTGACGTTAACGTTTTCAAACGCAAAAGAGGGAGTACTTGATGTTACGTGCAGATGAAGAAAGACTCTTTGTAGCAACGTATAAAGAGATCGCAATCGTTTTTATAAGTTTCGCGATGATCTTATTTTTTCTTTATCCCAAAGATATTTTAAAAGAGAATGTTTTGACCGAAGAGAGTAACTACGATTTAAGTGTCCTGTATCTTAAAAATATGTTGCGCCACGATCCGCAAAACGAAGTTTTAATGTTGGCTTTGGCAAAAAAAGGAATAGCACTTGAAAAGAACGATCTTGCACAGCATCTGCTTGAGACACTTTTAAACAGCGACAATCGAGAGATTCGATATGAGGCGCACGAACTCAGCTACCTTTTGACCAAGCAAACCTACCTTTTAGGTGCAAAGGAAGAATTGCATGCGCGTTTACAAACTTTATTCGGTCAAGTTATGCTTCAATTTCACATAAAAGACAAAGTGCTTTTTTGGTATGAAGAAGCACTTTTTTTGGAACGTTTCGAAGATGCAAGAAAGTTACTCGACACACACATGCTCTCTTACGGCGAGGATATGAAAATGTTACAGATGCGTTATTATTTAGCGCAAAAAAAAGGGGAAGATCCTCGTCCTTTTTTACATAAGTTGCAGCAAGCGGATATAGGTAATAGGGATACATGGCTTATGGCAGAGTATTATTATCTCAATGATACCAAGCGTGATGAAGAGCTTATAGCATTTTTGAAACTACATGCCAAAGAAAATAATACATTTGAGAAATATTTGCTGGAAACGTATGTCGGCACAAATCAGTATAAAAAAGCATCTGCGTTTTATCTCCGGCGCTATATACGTACAAAACGCAAAGAGGAGCTTAAAAACGCATTGCAAACGCTGGTTGCGGGAGATCTTTTGGAAGAGGCAGTGGCATTGGCACAAAAATACGAACCCCAAGCGTTGGAAGACAAAGCTTTGAGGGAGTATTTCTTAAAGCTTTATATCAGCGCTTCGCAGACCCAAAAAGCGTCTGATTTTGCTAAAAAAATATTGGAAGCAGGGCGATGAAATTTTTTCTGACGCTTCTTTTCCTTTTTTTTGCGATACGCGCGGAAGAAACAGCAACGTGCTATACCATACAGCTTGTGAGTTTAAAAAACACTCCGCTAAATGTTGCGAGTTTGCAAAAGGCAGAGCATGGGGAATGCAAGGCGATGCAAATAGGCTCGAACGTAACGTTGCGTTGCGGGTGCTACGAAAAACTTAAAGATGCAAAAGAAGCACACCGAGGGTTTGTCAAAAAGTATCCAAAAAGCGTGATTGTTACAACGTATGCATCTCGGTTTAAGGATGCTTTTGCAGCATCTCCCCGACAAAGTTTCAAGCATATCTCTTTGGATGAATTACAGCTTTTATTGGAAACGTTTCTTTATAACAACGATTTGGAAGAAGCTTACAAGGTCGTATCGGAGGGGTGTGAGAGAGCGCCGCATTCACTTTATTGGCATGAACAAGCGGCAAAAATAGCCCGATGGAGTTCGAGACCTCTTGAAGCGATGTCTCATATGATTTTTCTTTATAAAAAAACAAATGATCCCGCTTTGGAGGAGCAGATTTTAGCATATGCACTCGGAGCGAGTCGTTACGAAGATGCCCTGCCGATTGTAAGACGACGCTTTGAGGCAGAGCAAAACCAAAGCAATAAAACATTGTTGCTTTATGTATATGAGCAGCTAGGAGTTCCTGAAGAGGCAGCATCCGTATTTATGGAATTATATCGGCAGAACCCTCATAAGCAAGAGTATGTAGGCGATGCGCTGAGAATATATTTAGAGACGGGGCAGATGCAGGAGGCAGATGAGGCGGTAGTACTTATTGAGGAGAAAAAACTTTATACGCATATGAACCTTTTTCGTGTAGCTTCCTATTATTATATGCGTGGAAAAATAGATAAAGCATACGTTTTTTTAAAGCAAGGCATCGCAAGTGCAAAAAAGGAACATCTAGCGTATTGGATATTTTTAAGCGATCTTGCGTGGCATATGCTTGATTACGAAAGTGCGGCAAAAGCATCTTTGCAGCTTATTGAACAAAAAGAGGGGCGTATCGTTGATTACGAGCGCGTTGTTTTTTATTATTACTCCGATGAAAAAGAAAAAAGTTACGCATGGGCAAAAGAAGGGTATGAAAAATACGGTCATTTTTATCTTTTTTACTCTTTTGCAACATTGGGAAACACTCTGGGCAAATACGATGAGCTTGCAAAAAGTTTCGCCGCCATCAAATCGGGAGATCCGCTCTTGGAAGAGGGTGCTTTTTGGTTTTTAAAGGCGCAGGTTGCCCTTGCTTCCGGCGATTTCGAGGGTGCAAAAAAGGCATTGGAACATGCCAAGAAATTAAGTCTTGGAAACGTCGAGGCGCTTCGTGCACTTGTTTGGTTTTACAAAGATTACGGGCTGTCGAAGGAACTGGCGCTGATGCTTCAAGAGCTTGAAGAATCACATGTCGATCCAAAGTTGTATTTTTTGTTTGCTTCGGCATATTACGATCTGCACCAAATCGACAAAGCTATGGGCTACCTTCAAAAGATACGAAGAGATAAACCTCAATGGGTGGACGTCGATTTTTTACTTCTAGAAGCAACCCTTTACGCCGCACAGGAGAATGCCGATGCACAAACAATCGTATTGCGTCAAGCACGTGCGTTTTTAGAACGTCAAGTACGGGAAAACCCCTCTATGCGAAGCGACAAAAGCTTCCTTTATAAAGAGTTGCAGGTAGCGCTTCACTTAGATTCCAAAGAGCATTTTAAGGCAAAACTTTCACAAGCCCGCTCCCTTTTGGATGCGCAGGAGTATGAAGCGATTGCATACTCTTTTGCATTGACGACCCAATCGTATGAACAAAGCAGGGCGCTTTATTATGCAGGAACTTCGGGCAATATATGGCAAGATTTTAACAATGCAATGCTTTTTGGGAAGCATGAAACAATGATCGATCTCCTTCAAAGGCACAGAGATAAACTTCCACGTTTGGATGCTTCGCTAGCGGCGGGAAAAGAGGGGGAGGTTTCTTTGGCGCAAGCTTTGGCATGGGATGCTTTACAGGACAATGCCAGTTCTTACCAAGCTTACAGAAGACACTTGGATCTCACACAAAAGTATGCCGATCGGTTCTCTTTAAAAGTACATAATGTGACCCGAGAGGAGCTTGTACAAAACGCATTGGAAGTAAAAAATTCGATTGCATTAATCGGCGGATGGTATGCGACGCAACATCTCAAGCAAGAGCAAAATAAAGAGGCTCGTGCAAATGTTTTCGCGCACATGCCAAGCAGCACAACAAAAGCGGAACTCGGGCTGCAACGATTGTTTTTAAGAGGACATGCAGGTATCGGTATCGGGTATCGCAAAGCGATGCAGGAGTATATCTCATGGCATGTAAGATTAGTACATACATGGAACGACGACTTAGAAACAAAATTGGAATATCTCGCAAACGGAGACGCTTTGGAGAGTATCGGATTATTGCTTGGGGCTAGAAAAAGCTCCTATTCCTTCGGGGTCGTATATAATGTTCTTCCGAGTACGAGAGCTTCTTTTTCGTATGAATGTAACAATTATGATTCGCAAGAGGGGACAGCATTGGCTGAGGGAAGCTACATGCGATTGGGAGTAAATCGCACGATTAAAAGTGCCTATCCTGAAATTGCGGCAGAGCTTTTTTACGATCAAGCGAAATACGAACGTAAGGAAAACGGTTTTTCAAAATTAGAAACTACGCTTTACCAAGCCCCACGAGATGTGATTCCTCAAGATTTTTACAATGTAGGTATCACTTTGGGCATCGGTGCGAGTGCAGCAGAGAACTACACGCGCGTGTGGAGACCTTTTGGGATGGTTACGACATCTTTTAACGGGAAAGAGGGTGCCTGGAACGTAAGCGGCGATGTCGGAATCGGGGGGAAAATCTTACATCAAGATCACACCGTGATCGGCTTTAGATATGCCGATACGGTTGTCGGAGTGCCGAGTACGACACGGGAAATTTATCTGAATTACACTTTGTACTACAATGCTCCTTAGGGAGCTTTGGTGTAGCCTTCTGGATTTTGCGATTGCCAGCGCCAGGCATCTTCGCACATCTCTTCAATCCCTCTTGTGGCATGCCAGCCCAAAACCTCTTTGGCATAACTAGGATCGGCAAAACACTCGGCGATATCGCCGCTTCTTCTAGGTGCTATCTTGTAGGGGACTTTTTTTCCCGAAGCTTTCTCAAACGCCGCTACCGTCTCTAAAACAGAATACCCTTTCCCGGTTCCCAGATTAACGATGAGAAGCTCTTGGAGCGACTCTAGTTTTTGTAACGCTTTTATATGCCCTAGCGAGAGATCGACGACGTGGATATAATCTCGAACTCCCGTGCCGTCTTTGGTCGCATAATCGTTGCCGAAAACACTGAGGTATTCCCGTTTTCCCACGGCGGTTTGGGAGATAAAAGGCAGAAGGTTATTGGGTATGCCGTTTGGATCCTCCCCTATAAGGCCGCTTTTATGGGCTCCGATGGGGTTGAAATAGCGCAGTATCACGATTTTAAAACTCGGATCGCTTACGTAAAGATCACGCAGGATATACTCTATAAAAAGTTTGGTGCGCCCGTAAGGATTTGTTGCACTCAGGGGAAAATCCTCTTTAATAGGCGTGGCATGCGGGTCGCCGTAAACCGTAGCCGAAGAGCTAAAGACGATTTTTTTGCAGCCGTATTGTTGCATCGTCTCTAAAAGCACGAGTGTTCCGTTGATATTGTTGTCGTAGTATTCCAAAGGTTTGCTGAGAGACTCCCCCACCGCTTTGAGACCTGCAAAATGGATAACCGAATCTATTTCGTAGTTTTGAAATATCTCTTGAAGTTTGCCTTTATCGCGTATATCCCCCTCGATGAACGAAACTTTTTTCGAGGTGATCTGCTCAATGCGCGCCAGACTTTGCGACGATGCATTGGAGAGGTTATCCAAAACAAGAACTTCGTAGCCTGCATTTAAAAGTTCGACGCAGGTATGTGAACCGATATACCCCGCTCCTCCTGTAACTAAAACCATAAAAAATCCTCTAAAAAAATAAAGTCTATTATAGTTGTTTTATGTAATGAAACCGCTTAAAAGAGGGTTGGTTCGAGCGCTTTGATTTTGTAGCTTTTTCTGTGGATCTCGCTGTAGCCGTGTTGTTTAATCAGCTCAATATGGCGTTTGGTTCCGTACCCTTTGTGCTTTTGGAGTTCGTATTGCGGGTAGTGTTTTGCAAGTGCTACGATATCGCGGTCGTGGGTCACTTTTGCCAAAATAGAAGCGGCGCTCACGGCAGCGATTTTGCCGTCTGCTTGTACCATCGTTTGAAGATTTTTGATCCCAAAAGCGGTATTGCCGTCAAACAGATACTCTTGGGCATCTAGGTTGTGCATAATATCCTCAAGTCCTCTTTTAAGGCATGTAGCGATACCGAGCGTATCGATTTGTTGCGGCGTAAACGTAACAAGGCGGTAGGAGGATTTTTGTACGATCTCCTCAAAGAGAAGTTCCCTCTTTTTTGGCGTGAGTTTTTTGGAATCGTTTAGCCCTGCAATCTCTTCGTGGAGAATGCACCCCGCCATCACCAAGTCCCCCGCCAATGGTCCGCGTCCCGCTTCGTCAATGCCGCAAAGCTTTATTGGCATGTGGCATCCCCTTGGGGCAGATAGACCTCAAACAGCGCGCCCCCGTCATAGTTGGAGGCATGGATCTCGCCGCGATGGTCGGTGATGATTTTTTTGGCAACGTTGAGCCCTATCCCCATCCCCCCTTCGGTTTTGTTGCCCGTAAAGGGCTCAAAAATATTGGAGAGAATATTTTCGTCTATCCCCCCGCCGCTGTCTTTAAAACGGATCGCTATGCGGTCGTACTCTTTTTCTATACGTATATCGAGGTAGCGTTTGTCGTAGTTTTCGACGTGCTTGAGAGCATCGAGGGCGTTGTTGATGATGATGACGAATACCTGTTCGATCCTTTGGGGCTGGATCTTTGCGCAGTAGTTGAGTTTCTCTTTTGGCATGCCGATCTCGAAAAGTTCGTTTTGGATAAACACGGGCGCTATATGTTTGGCTTTGTTGTGGGTAAGGGTGAGTGCCGTAATAAGAGATGCATAAATGTTGTGGGGTTTTGGGATTTCGCTTGCCTGCGACGCCATTTCGCGCATCGATTCGACGATGCTTGCAATACGATCGACACCGTCGAAAATGATCTTTGCATCTTCGATAAGGTAGTGTTTTTGCTTGATCGTATCGTCGATATCGTTGATATCCTGCATCATCAGTTCAAGATTGCCGCGAATGTAGGTGAGCGGCGTGTTGATCTCGTGGGTGATCCCCGCGGCGATTTTTCCGATAGTCGAGAATTTTGCTTCCAAAAGATTCTCTTCCTCCCGTTTGCGGCGCAGTTCGATGTTTTTTTCCACCTCTTCTTGTATCCGTTTTTTCAAAAACTGCTCTTGTTGGTAGAGCTTGGTGATATCCTGACGGATGGCGATATATTCGACGATCTCGTCGTTTTCGTCCAAGATGGGAACGATAACCGAAAATTCGTAGTAGGTCTCCCCTTTTTTATTGACGTTTTGAATACGCCCTTTCCATATCTTTTTTTGGCGTATCGTCGCCCAAAGATTTTTATGGACGGCAGGGGGTGTGTCGGGGTGTTTGATGAGACGGTGGGTTTTGCCTAAAAGTTCCTCTTTAGCATAGCCCGTCATTGCACAAAAGGCATCGTTGACGTAGATGATCACCCCGTTTTTGTCGGTTTTAGTCACCGAAGAGCTAACGTCGATGGCGTTTTTGTACTCTTCAAGAAGTTTGTGTTTGTTTTTGAACTTTTTAGCCAGAAGGATTTTGTTGGCATATTTATAAAGTATGATCTCAAGGCGCGCAAGGGAGAGGGGTTTGAACAGATAACCGTCTATGCCTATATCGACCGCCTTTTCGGTGATCTCTTTTTCAAAATGGGAAGTGATAAGGATGATGGGGATATCGATACGGTTTTGTTTGATAATCTCCGACATCTCTAACCCGTCCATCATCGGCATAGTAAGGTCGGTGAGGATCAGGTCGGGTCGGTGGAGGTAGTATTGGCGTAAGCCTTCATCCCCGTTTTGGGCGATGTAAATATTTTTAAAGGAGCGCTCTTGTAAAAAAGCGGTAATCTCCTCGCGCGTTTGGGTGTCATCCTCGACAAAGAGGATCGAGATGTCGTTAAAGAGCATAGAGCTTATTTATTTAAAAGTTCTTTGACTTTTTTCCCCAAGGCATCAAGCGAGGAAAAAGGTTTCATGATGTAGTCGTGCGCTCCGTATCTGTGTGCGTTGAGAACCTTGTCGAGGGTTGAATACGCCGTCATCATCAATATTTTGGCTTGGGGATTTTTCTCCAAGAGTTTAGGGAGCGCTTCGATACCGTTGAGTTGGGGCATCATAATATCAAGAAGAATGATATCGGTCTCTTTGTTCACCGCCGCAATGGCGGTAAGCGGATTTGCATACGTTTTTACGGTGTAATTAGGCTCTCTTGAGAGAAACTTGCTTAGCATGGTGAGGATCTGGTCTTCATCGTCGATAATGACGATATTGATTTTTTTATTGCTCATGTCGGATTCCTAGTGAAAAAGTTTACTTGCCGCTTCGTGCATGACGATTTTGGTACGCTGTTCTACAAGTTCATCAAGGTATTTAAACACCTCGTGGCTTGCCTCTTCTATTTTGTGGATACGCTCTTCGATAATCTCTTTGGAACAAAGCACTTTATCCCCCGCACACTCTTTTGCCAAGAGGTTTGCCTGTTCGTGTACTATGGCATGCGGTCGGTCGAGTTTCGGGTAGGAAGGCATATTCGCAAAGTTCTCTTTTCCTACGCCGCTGCTATACCATTGCCCGAGACGGCACTCTTTATGGGTCGTGCTTGCAAAGGTGTTTTCCTCTCCGAAGATAAGTGCATACACGTTGTGTTTGTAGATAACGTGGTCGATTTTTGCCAAAGAGGTGAAGATTTTATCGCTGATATATTCCACTTCGTATTTGTTGCGAGCGGAGTTTTTCTCAAACGAATTGATCTTCGCGGCAAGCTCTTCTATTTTCGTTTTCGTGCCGATAACGATATCGTTGACGATGCTTGTGCTTGTTTGGGCTTCGTTTGTTTCTTGGAGCATCGCTTTGACTACCAGCGATATCTCTTTGGTCGCCGTTTGCGTTTTTTCGGCAAGCTTGCGCACTTCGTCCGCTACGACCGCAAAACCGCGTCCGTGTTCCCCTGCGCGCGCCGCTTCGATGGCGGCATTGAGCGCCAAAAGGTTGGTTTGGTCGGCAATATCTTGGATAAGGGTGATCACCGTCGATATCTCCGAACTTCTTTGGTTGAGCGAGTCCATCCCGTGCATGTTGTTTTGCATATGCTCACTGAGCTGATCCATATCTTTGGAAGAACCTTGAATGAGCACGAGCCCCTCGCGAGATTCCTCGGAGATCATATTCGATTCCTCTTTCATAATTTTAAGTTCGTCAAGCATCTGCGAAAAGGTTTTTTGTGTATCGACGAGTGCTTCTTTGATAGAGCGTTGGTGCAGACCCAAAATATCGCTGTCTCTCGTGTCGCGCATATCTGTTTTGATGATGCGATAGAGCGTCGTCTGGCTTGCGGGATCTTTTTTGGAAACCACTTTGCCGGTACAGTTTTGTACTTCGATGACCGCTTTGTTTTTTTGTAACTCTCTGATGAGTTCGCTCGGTGCTTTTATATTTTGCTCGGCAGCTTCGTTTTGGAAAACGATCGTACCGTCGCTACCTAGCACCACCAACATCTCTTCGTGGGCAAACCGTGCCGCTTCTTTGTAAAAGTCGACCTCTTTTTCAAGTTTTCGTACTTGTTCTTCTAGCCGCGCAATGCGCAACTTATCCTCTTTGTTTTGAAAAAACATAACGGCGACTCCCGAACTTTTAAAAATTTACGTAAATTTTAGCATAGATTTGTTGCTTAAATGACACCAAAATCGATATTTAATCGCCAAGTGCCCAAACATCGAAGGGAACCATCTCCACTTTTGAAAAAGGGTGCGATATTTTTGCTTCCATATTCATTGTTACTGCGGTGATTTTTTTTACTTGGTAGGAAAAGATAAACGCTTCTATCTGCTCTATCTTTTTAAAAAGATTTCTTTCGTTGGAAAAGGGCATGCTTAAAATAATCTCGGAACGTTCGGGAACGTAAAAATCGATATGCTCGTCGTAGTAGCACTGTGTTGCAGATTTTAAAAGTTCGAGATAGATCATGTTTTCAAAGAGTCTTCCGAAATGTTTTTCGACCGTGAGCGCCGATTTGAAAAAGATGTCGCAAAGGTATATTTTTTTTGTTGCCTTGGCATGTCCCAGCTTTTCGAGTTGATGGATGTAGCGCTTTTGAAGGAGGCTTTCAAAAGATTTATAGAGTTTGTCTTTGGAGATTTTTCTGTTGTTTTTAAGCCTTTCGTAAACGGTGAAAGCGGAGAGTTTTTGTGCCGTCATCTTGGCACAAAAACAGAGGATATCAAACTCGGTGCTCTCAAGTGCGTAGCGCAAAAGTTTTTGGATCGTGATGTTTCTTTCGTCTTGGCTTATTTTGTGCATGCACGGCAAGCCGCCGAGTTTAAAAAAGTGGTTAAGGGCACTGGAGTCGTATTTGTGTTCGTACGCCAAAAATTCTTCGTAATCAAGCGGATAGAGGAAAATAGGTTCCAAAAAATCGATCGGATAGGAAATTTCGGAGGTGATAATAAGTTGCGCAATAGGAAAAAGGCGTATCGAAGGATCGTAATTGTCCAAAACGAGAATCTCTATGGCATGTCGGTTACAAAACGGTTCTAAAGATATATTAAGCGCTTGGATGTCGAGACGAATATCGTTACAGTCGATGTAGAGATAGGAGGATTTTTTAAGAGAGAGGAGGTAGTGCTTGATCAGTTTTGTTTTACCGCTTTGGGTGATCCCTATAATCTGGTAGCTTTTTGCCGATGCTACGGTTTTTCCTTTTTGGGGGGCAGTTTTAAAAATCGGCTCCTCCAAAAAAACTTTTCTTTGATGGTACTTTTCTATCAAAAGATCGTGTTTGTACAACTCCTCCAAAAGTATTTCCATTTTCTACCCCCTCGCAAATTTAATCCGTATTTTATCATTTCCTTTTAAAAAGGAAGTAAATTTTTAAATATTTCATTTTTTAGCCCCTAAATCCTTGAATACGAGAGGAGATTTCGATACAATTCCGTTCCCTTAAAATAGTTAGGCAAGACCTAACGAGTTCTTTAGAAGGAAAATTATGGAAAAAATTCGTTTGAAGTTGAAAGCTTACGATCATCGTGTACTCGATAGATCAGTAGCGTCAATCGTAGAGGCTGTTAAGCGTACAGGTGCTGCAATCCGCGGTCCGATACCTTTACCAACAAAGATTCGTAAATATACGGTTATCAAATCTCCGCACGTAAACAAAAGTTCACGTGAGCAATTTGAGATTCGTATGCATGCTAGAATGATCGACATCGTATCGGCTACGCCGGAAACTGTTGACTCATTGATGAAGCTTGATCTTGCACCGGAAGTGGACGTAGAAGTTCGCTCTATGGATAAGTAGGGGTTTGGTATGGAATATATTGTTGAAAAAATCGGTATGAGCCGTACTATCACGGTACCAAGCAAACCTGTAACTCTTTTAAGAGTTCTTGATGCAAAAGTATGTGAAGTAAACGACGGTAGCGCTCTTGTAGCATACAACAGCGGTAAAAAAATGAATAAGGCAATCGAAGGGCAACAAAAGAAATACAGCCTTTCATCTGAGTTTAATCGTTTTGTTACTTTAGAAGTAGCAAACGCCGAAGCCGGTGATTTAGACGTAGCACCTTTGGCGGAAGCTAAAGTGGTAAAAGCTACTTTCACTACAAAAGGTCGCGGTTTCTCGGGTGCAATGAAGCGCTGGAATTTCGGCGGAGGTCCTGCTGAGCACGGTCATAGATTTGGACGTAGAACAGGTTCTATCGGTCAAAAAGAGTGGCCAGGTCGTGTTATGAAGGGTAAAAAAATGCCCGGACAATACGGAAATACACAAAACAGTGTAAAAAATGAGATCGTATCTTACGATGCCGAAAACAAGATTCTTGTTGTTTCAGGTTCAGTAAGCGGAGCAAATGGTTCTCTAGGTCGTATAAAGGTAGCTAAATAATGAGCGCAATTATTTTAAATGAAAAATTGGAAAAAGCTTCTGAGTTAGCATTACCGGAAAGCTTTGCTGGAATCAATCCGCACAACTTATATCTTTACGTAAAAGCTGCAAGAGCTGCACAACGTGCTAACTCTGCTTCTGCTTTAACACGCGGAGAGGTAAGCGGAGGCGGTAAAAAACCATGGTCTCAAAAAGGTGGAGGACGTGCGCGTGCAGGTTCAAGACGTTCACCGGTATTTGTAGGCGGTGGTAAGGCGTTCGGTCCTAAAAACAACCGTAACTACGATTTAAAAGTGAATAAAAAGCAAAAGAAACTTGCTTTGAATTTTGCTTTAAGCGAGCATGCACAAAACGGAACTCTCTTCATCGTTGATAGCCTTGAAGTACCGTCCGGAAAAACAAAAGATGCTGCTGCAATCTTTAAAGCTTTGAATCAAAGAGATGTTTTAATCGTTAAAACACTTTTAGATGAGAAAACATATTTAGCATTTGAAAACATCGCTCCTTCTTATGTAATAGAGGAAAATGAATTGAATGCTTATTTAGCTGCAAATTATCGTTCAGTAGTGATCGAAAAAGCGGTATGGGAAAATCTTGTAGGTGAGGCTAAATAATGGCAGATATTACAGATATTAAATCTATACTCTATACAGAGAAGACTCTTGGTTTACAAGAAGATGGCGTGATAGTTGTTCAAACATCACCGCGTATGACTAAAACAGGTCTAAAAGAGGTGTTTCGTGAGTATTTCGGTATTGTTCCAAGCAATATTAACTCACTAAACCAAAGCGGAAAAACAAAACGTTTCCGTGGTGTAGCAGGTAAACAAAACGACTTCAAAAAGTTCTATGTTACGTTACCTGAAGGTGCACAAATAGAAAGTTTGGCGGTTTAATATGGCAATTAAAACTTATAGACCAACAACTCCGAGTCGTCGTTTTATGACGAACGTAGAAAACAGTGATATTACTGCAAAAGCATCGGTTCGTTCTTTATTAGTAAAGTTACCGGCACATGCAGGACGTAATAACAACGGACGTATCACTTCTCGCCATAAACAAGCGGGTGCAAAAAAACTTTATCGTATTATCGATTTCAAAAGAGATAAATTCGGTATCCAAGGTACTGTAAGCGCGATCGAGTACGATCCGTACAGAAACTGCCGTATCGCTCTTGTAACGTATGTTGACGGTGAAAAAAGATACATTATCCAACCAAAAGGTTTGAATGTAGGCGACACGGTTGCTTCTGCAGAATCAGGATTGGACGTAAAACCGGGTAACGCTATGAAACTTATGAACATCCCTGTGGGTACAATCGTTCATAATGTCGAGTTAAAAGTAGGCAAAGGCGGACAAATGGTTCGTTCTGCGGGTGCTTCTGCTCAAATCATGGGACGTGACGGAAAATATGTTTCACTTCGTATGCCATCTTCCGAGATGCGTTTAGTATTAGGTGAGTGTTTAGCAACCGTTGGTGCCGTTGGAAATGAAGAGTACGCAAATATAGTTATCGGTAAAGCAGGTCGTACACGTCATATGGGTATTCGTCCTCAAACTCGTGGTTCTGCAATGAACCCTGTTGATCACCCGCACGGTGGTGGTGAAGGTAAAACGAACTCAGGGCGTCATCCGGTTACTCCGTGGGGTAAACCAACGAAGGGTTCTAAAACTCGTCGTAAAAAAGCAAGTGATAAACTTATTATTACTCGCCGTAAATCTAATCCGAAGAGGTAGTTAAATGGCAAGAAGCGTAAAAAAAGGTCCATTTGTTGATGATCATTTAATGAAAAAAGTTGTTACCGCTAAAGCTGAAAACAACAAAAAACCGATCAAAACATGGTCTCGCAGAAGTGTTATTCTTCCAGATATGGTTGGTATGACGCTTAACGTTCATAACGGTCGTCAATTCGTTCCTGTATTCGTTACAGAGAACCACATTGGTTATAAATTAGGTGAATTCGCACCGACTCGTACATTTAAGGGCCATAAAGGTTCTGTACAGAAAAAGGTAGGTTAATCATGGCTAGAGCATTATTGAAATTTATCCGTGTGTCCCCTATTAAATCTCGTCTTGTTGCAAGAGAAATTCAAGGTATGAATGCTGCTGAAGCATTGGCTGCTTTAGAGTTTACTCCGAACAAGGCTGCTAAAATTATCTACAAAGTACTTGCTTCTGCAGTTGCTAACAGTGGTAATGAGGCTGAAGATTGTATCGTAAAATCTTGTCGTGTTGACAACGGTCCTGTTCTTAAAAGATTCCGTCCGCGTGCTCGTGGTATGGCTTCCGGTATTCGTAAACCGACAGCACACATTTTAGTAGAAGTAGAGGGTAAATAGTATGGGACAAAAAGTTAATCCTATTGGTTTACGTCTTGGTATCAACAGAAACTGGGAAAGCAGATGGTTTCCTAACTTTAAAACTGCTCCTGCAGCTTTAGGTGAAGATCACAAGATTCGTACATATTTGAAAAAAGAGCTTTACTATGCCGGTGTTTCTAACATCATCATCGAAAGAACGGTAAAAAGACTTCGTGTAACTATCGTAGCTGCACGTCCGGGTATCATTATCGGGAAAAAAGGTTCTGATATCGAGAAACTCAAAGATACTTTACAAGCACTTGTCGGAAAACAAATCTCTGTAAACATCAAAGAGGAGAAAAAAGCTCAAACTTCGGCGCAATTGGTTGCTGAAAACGTAGCTACTCAGTTAGAGCGTCGTGTTGCGTTTAGACGTGCGATGAAAAAAGTGATGCAAGGTGCACAAAAATCAGGTGCAAAAGGTATCAAAATTTCAGTAAGCGGACGTTTAGGCGGTGCAGAGATGGCTCGTACGGAATGGTACTTAGAGGGACGTGTTCCACTTCATACTCTCCGTGCAAAAATCGATTACGGTTTTGCTGAAGCACATACGACTTACGGTTGTATCGGTGTAAAAGTTTGGATCTTCAAAGGTGAGGTTCTCACTAAAGGTATCCCTGCTGAAGCTAAAGAAGAGAAAAAAGAGACACGTCGTCCAACGAAACGTGCTCCAAAACGCGAAAGCGGAAAGGCTGAATAATCATGTTAATGCCTAAAAGAACGAAATATCGTAAAGTAATGAAAGGGCGTAACCGCGGTTATGCTCGCAGCGGTTTCACGTTGGCTTTCGGTGATATCGCACTTAAAGCCGTAGAGGCAGGTCGTATCAACTCTCGTCAGATTGAGTCGGCTCGTATCTCTGCTACACGTCATATTAAGCGTAACGGTAAAATTTGGATTCGCGTATTCCCTGCTAAACCGTTAACTGCTAAGCCTTTAGAAACTCGTATGGGTAAAGGTAAAGGTTCAGTCGATCAGTGGGTAATGAACATTAAACCGGGTCGTATTATTTTTGAAATGGGCGGTGTTCCTGAAGAGCTTGCACGCGAAGCGTTAACTCTTGCAATGCACAAATTGCCATTCAAAACAAAAATCATAACTGCGGAGATGAGCAATGAAATATTCTGATTTGGCAGATAAAAGTTCAGCAGAGCTTCAAGCGATGCTTAAAGCGAAAAAAACTGAACTATTTACTTTGAAAATTAAACAAAAGATGATGCAATTACAAAATACTAGCGAGTTACGTACTGCTAAAAAAGATATTGCAAGAATCAACACTGCACTTAGCGCAGTGGCAAACTAGGGGCGTAGCAGATGACACATAAACGTGAAATTCAAGGTAACGTGGTTAAAGTAGCAGGCGACAAAACGGTTAGTATCGTTGTTGAGCGTCGTATTATGCACCCTCGCTATCATAAAGTTGTAAAACGTTTCAAAAAGTACCTTGTACATGATGAGCGTAATGAATTAAAAGTAGGTGACGAGATTATTGCGATCGAATGTCGTCCGCTTTCTAAGACTAAATCTTTTAGACTTAAGACTGTAGTTTCAGGAGAAAAATAATGATCCAAAGTTTTACTCGTCTAAATGTAGCTGACAATACAGGCGCAAAAGAGATTATGTGTATTAAGGTACTTGGCGGTTCAAAACGTCGCTATGCTACGGTAGGTGATGTTATCATCGCTTCCGTAAAAAAAGCGATCCCGACTGCTAGAGTTAAAAAAGGTAAAGTAGTAAAAGCCGTAATCGTAAGAACATCTAAAGAGATCCACCGTGAAAACGGTTCTTTAATCCGTTTTGACGACAACGCGGCAGTTATACTTGATGACAAGAGAGAGCCAATCGGAACTCGTATTTTCGGCCCTGTAGGTCGTGAGGTTCGTTATGCCGGTTTTATGAAAATCGTATCTCTTGCACCGGAGGTTGTGTGATGGCAAAATTTAATTTCAAAAAAGGCGATACCGTAGAGATTATCGCCGGAGACGATCGCGGAACAAAAGCAACCGTACTCGCCGTAATGCCTAAGAAAAACAAGGTTATCGTCGAGGGTTGTAAAATTGCTAAAAAAGCGGTCAAACCAACTGAAGAGAACACAAAAGGCGGCTTTGTAAACAAAGAGATGCCTATTGACGCTTCAAACGTTCGTAAAGTGGAGGCATAATTAGATGGCTCGTTTAAAAGATAAATATTTAAGTTTAAAGCCTGCATTGCAAGCAGAATTAGGTATCAAAAACGTAATGCAAGTACCGCAGATCGATAAAATCGTTATCTCTGTAGGTGCCGGTTTTGCAATGAAAGACAATAAACTTATGCAAAACATCGAAGATACGATTACTGCAATTGCCGGTCAAAAAGCAAGCACGATAATCGCAAAAAAATCGGTTGCAGGTTTTAAAGTTCGTGAAGGGATGCCTGTCGGTGTTTGCGTTACGCTACGCGGCGAAAACATGTACAACTTCCTTGATCGTCTTATCTCAATCGCTCTTCCGCGTGTAAAAGACTTCCGTGGTGTTCCAAGAAACGGATTCGACGGTCGCGGTAACTACAACTTCGGTATTCAAGAGCAATTGATTTTCCCGGAGATCAACTACGATTCAATCATGCAAGTTCATGGTATGAATATTACAATCGTAACGACTGCTGATTCTGATAAGGCTGGATTTGCTCTTTTAGAGAAAATGGGTATGCCTTTTACAAAAGGGAGTAAATAATGGCTAAGAAGTCTATGATCGCTAAAGCGAACAGAACTCCAAAGTTCAAAGTTCGCGCTTACACAAGATGTCAGATTTGTGGTCGTCCACACTCTGTACTTCGTGATTTCGGTATTTGTCGCGTTTGCTTTAGAAAAATGGCAAATGAAGGGTTAATCCCAGGCGTTAGAAAGTCAAGCTGGTAACAGCTTGATACTCCTAATTGCAAGCATAAGGAAATAAAAAATGATAAATGATTTAGTAGCGGATGCGTTGACTCGTATTCGTAATGCTGGTATGAGAAGATTGGCGGTTACAACTTTAGTTCACTCTAAAAGTGTTGAAGCTGTTGCGAACATCTTAGTTGAAAAAGGTTACTTGGATAGTTCTAACGTTCTTGAAGACGGCGTTAAAAAAACTATTAAAGTTGTATTGAAATATGATGAGAATGACAGAACTGTGATCAACGAAATCAAAAAAATCTCTAAACCGGGTAGACGTGTTTACAAAGGTAAAGAAGAGATTAAACGTTTCAAAAACGGTTACGGAACTATTATTGTTAGTACATCAAAAGGCGTCCTTCCAAATGATAAAGCTTATGAGCTTGGCATTGGCGGTGAAGTTTTATGTACAGTTTGGTAGGAGGAATATAACATGTCAAGAATTGGTAAATTACCTGTAGAATTTGCAGCAGACGTAAAAGTAAGCGCAAACGGAAATGTTATAACTTTTGCTAAAGGCAAAAATAGTGTTGATTTAGATACAAAAGGGAATGTAGCTTTTGCTATCGAAGGAAACGTTTTAACTTTTAGTACATTGTCCGACTCTCGTACTCACAGAGCGTTTTGGGGTACATACCGTGCATTAGCGGCTAATATCGTAACAGGTCTACAAACAGGTTATACAAAAAAACTTGAGATTAACGGTGTTGGTTACCGTGCTGCTGCAAACGGTAAAGTACTTAATCTTCAACTTGGTTTCTCACACGATATCAACTATCAGCTTCCTGATGCCGTTGATGCTAGTGTTGAGAAAAACGTTATTACGTTAACAAGCCACGATAAACAAACGCTTGGTCAAGTTGCATCTGAAATCCGTGGATTCCGTCCACCTGAGCCTTATAAAGGTAAAGGTGTGAAATATGCTGAAGAGATAATCGCGCGTAAAGCCGGAAAAACATCTAAGAAATAAGGGAGGGTATTAAATGAATGCTAGAGTATTAAAAAGCAAAATTGCAAATCGCTTAAAGCGTAAACGTCGCGTACGTGCAAAAATATCTGGTAGTGCTACACTTCCTCGTGTTTCTGTATTCCGTTCTAATCGCTATTTGAGTGTCCAAGCTATCGATGACGCAACGTCAACGACTATCTGCGGCTTGAACTCAAAATCTACGGGTCATAAAGCTAACAAAGAGGGTGCTACTGCTTTAGGTGCTGCATTTGCTGCAAAACTTAAAGAAGCCGGTATCGCTTCAATCGTTTTTGACCGTAACGGTTACCAATACCACGGCGTTATCGCTGCGTTTGGTGAATCTCTTCGTGCAAACGAAATTAAGTTCTAGGGGCTGACTATGATGCAAATCAATAGAGATGAATTCGAAGAATCAATAGTTAATATTGGTCGTGTAACAAAAGTTGTAAAAGGTGGACGTCGTTTCCGTTTTACAGCACTTATCGTAGTTGGTAACAAAAAAGGTACTATCGGATACGGTGTTGGTAAAGCGAAAGAGGTTCCTGATGCAATCCGTAAAGCGGTTGACGAGGCGTTCAAAAACCTTACTACCGTAAAAATCAAAGGTACTACGATTGCACACGATATTGAGCATAAATTCAATGCAAGTCGTATCTTACTAAAACCGGCATCCGAGGGTACCGGGGTTATCGCAGGTGGAGCGGCTCGTCCGGTTCTTGAACTTGCCGGTTTCCAAGATATTCTTACAAAGTCTATCGGCTCAAACAATCCAAACACACTCGTACGTGCTACAGTTGAAGCACTGTCTCGTATTAAAGGATAGAAAATGGGTATTGAAAACTTAACACCTGCAGAGGGTTCGACACACAGCCGTAAACGTGTTGGACGCGGCTGCGGTTCGGGTATGGGTAAAACTTCTACGCGCGGCGGAAAAGGTCAAACTGCTCGCAGCGGTAGCAAAAGAAAAAGAAACTTCGAGGGTGGACAAACTCCGCTTGCAAGAAGATTACCGAAAATCGGTTTTAACTCTCGCGTTATGAAACCGTACATTATCAATGTCGATAAAATAACTTCTGTTGCTGAGTTGGCTGAGATCACTATGGAATCTATCCGTGGCGTTCATAAAGTTGCTCAAGTTGTAAAAAAAGTTAAATTAGTAGGTGCGAACGCAAAAGCTTTAGCATCAAAAATTAAAGACGAAAACGTTACAACAACAGGTAAATAGTTGTGAATAAAAATCTAGTTAATAAGATACTTATTACGATAGGGTTTTTATTTATCTACCGCCTACTGGCATACGTGCCGGTTCCGGGCGTCGATACGGCTGTCATAGCCTCTTTTTTTGATTCGCATCAATCGGATGCACTCGGTCTTTTTAACATGTTCAGCGGAAACGCCGTAGAAAGACTCTCTATAATATCTTTGGGTATTATGCCTTACATCACCGCTTCAATCATTATGGAACTTCTTGCTGCTACTTTCCCTACTCTCGGTCAAATGAAAAAAGAGAGAGACGGTATGGTTAAATATATGCAGATTATTCGTTACTCCACTATAGGTATTACAATCGTACAGGCAGTGGGTGTAAGCGTAGGTCTTCAAAGTTTAACCGGTCCTAGCGGCAACAGTGCTATTCTCATAGACTTCAGTACGTTTTTGACACTTTCTATCGTTTCAATGCTTGCAGGAACTATGCTTCTTATGTGGATCGGTGAGCAGATTACCCAAAGCGGTATCGGTAACGGTATATCTTTGATCATATTTGCGGGTATCGTTTCGGCGATTCCGAGTGCGATCGGTCAAGCGGTTACTATGGTGAATACGGGTGCTATGAGCTTTATTACCGTGCTGTTTATTTTAGCACTTATCCTTGCTACGGTCGGGATAATTATCTACGTTGAGCTTGGGGAGCGTCGTATCCCTATCACGTATGCTAAAAAGACTATTATGCAAAATCAAAACAAAAGAGTTATGAATTACATCCCGATCAAAGTAAACCTTTCAGGTGTTATCCCTGTAATCTTTGCAAGTGCGATCCTGATGTTTCCTATGACTGTTTTATCAAGTAGTTCAAACCCTACCGTACAGGCAATAGCAGACTTTTTAAATCCGAACGGGTATTTCTTTAACTTCTTAACTTTTGTATTCGTTGTTTTCTTTGCATTCTTTTATGCTTCGATCACGTTCAATGCAAAAGATATTTCGGACAATTTAAAACGTCAAGGTGGATTTATTCCCGGTATTCGTATCGGTGATGCGACAAAAGAGTTTTTGAATGAAACGGCAAGTCGATTGACTTTTACCGGTGCACTCTATTTGGGACTTGTTGCGACATTGCCGTTTATGATTATCAAAGGGATGGGTGTCCCGTTTGTTTTCGGCGGTACAGCCGTTTTAATCGTCGTTCAGGTTGCTTTGGACACGATGAGAAAAATAGAGGCTCAGTTATATATGAGCAAATATGAAACACTAAGTGCGGTTGGTCTCTAAAAATGGCCATCGCGCTTAGAAAACAAGACGAAATAGAAAAACTAAGAGCCGCCAACAAAATCGTAGGCGGCGCCTTAGAGTTGCTTCGCGAAAATACAAAAGCGGGAATTTCTTTAAAAGAGCTTGATGCTATGGCGGAGGATTATATCCGCTCTCACGGTGCCAAACCCTCTTTTAAAGGTCTTTACGGATTTCCCAACGCCGTTTGTACCTCCCTCAATCAAGTGATTATTCACGGAATCCCTACAGATTATATACTTCAAGAAGGCGATATTATCGGTTACGATATCGGTACGGAGCTTGATGGATATTTCGGTGATGCCGCGATCACTGCTCCCGTAGGAAAAATATCCAAAGAAGATGAAGCACTTATAGCATGTGCGAAGGATTCTCTCTATTATGCAATAGAGGTGATTGAAGAGGGGATGCGCTTTAAAGAGCTTTCGATGTTGATCGAAAACTTTATTCGCGCTCGCGGATTTGTTCCGCTTCATAGTTTTTGCGGTCACGGTATCGGGAAAAAACCTCATGAAGAACCGGAAATTCCGAATTATTTAGAGGGAAAAAATCCAAAAGCGGGTCCAAAAATGAAAAACGGAATGGTTTTTTGTATCGAGCCTATGATCTGTCAAAAAGATTCTAAGCCGATTATTTTGGAAAATAAGTGGGATGTCGTTAGTGCCGACGGTTTACGCGGTTCACACTATGAGCATACTGTTGCTATAATCAATGGTAAAGCTGAAATTTTATCTCTTGCATAGAGAAGTAAGGAATACTAAATGGCTAAATCAGATGTTATCGAAGTTGATGGCAAGATTATAGAGGCTTTGCCTAATGCAACTTTTCGTGTCGAGTTAGAAAACGGACATATTATTTTATGTCATATTGCAGGAAAAATGCGTATGCACTATATTAAAATATTGCCGGGTGACCGTGTTAAACTTGAGTTAACGCCTTATTCGTTGGATAAAGGTAGAATCACTTATCGTTATAAATAAAAAAGAGAGTTTCGCTCTCTTTTTTACTTCCGTTTACTTCGTCTCCCATTTATAGCGGATCAGTTCGTTATTTGGATCTTCTCTCCACCCTTTGATCCCTTTTGCATAAACTTTCGTATTTGTAAATCCAAGATGTTTGTATAGCAAAAACCAGCTCCATGCGGCATCCAAAAGGTCCTCGCCGTAGATCGTAATAGTATCTTCTTCATTGAGTCCGAGACCCTCTTTGTAAAGGGTAAGAAGCGTCTCTTTATCCAATAAGGTACGGTCATTACGCAGATTATACGCAAGCGGGATATTTATGGCATGCGGGATATGACCCGTTTGGTCGCAATTTTTTGAAGGGGCAATACCGAAATAGATTTCGGGTGATCGTACGTCGAACAGAACCGTTGCATCTTCTTTGGCAAGGTCGTGCTCTATAAAAGCGTGTTTTTGCTCGTATCGTGCGTCGCGTTCTGCGGGAGAAGGAGATTTTTCCGAGGAGATAAGCAGTTCGTTCTCAAAAGCCCATGCCAAATACCCGCCGTCTAAAATAGCGACGTTTTCAAATCCGTAACTTATAAGTGCTAAAGCACCCAGTGATGCATTGCGAAAATCCTCTTGGGTATTTCTCGTATAAAGAACAATCGTAGAACTCGGCTTAAGAGCGAATGCGGCGAAAATTTCCTGAAGTTTCTCTTTCGGTGCCAGTGCGACATCTCCGTTTTCTCGTACGCTTAAGCGTTGTGGATCGAGATGAAGGGCGTTGGATATATGGGAGCGCTTGAAGTTTTCTTTTGAGGAGAGATCGAGTATAACAAGCTCGGGATCATCCAAAAGGTTGTAAAGATCTTTGGGCTGCACGAATCCCTCGATTGCACAAAGGGTGAGCGTGCTTAAAAAGAGTAGAAGTGTCGTTTTGAACAAATTAAAAATTCCCTGCATTTCTAAATTCGGAAATTTCCGTTTCGACCATCTCGTCGATCATGATTTTAAAAAGTTCCGAAATAAGGTTCGGAGAGACGTCAAGCCCGATCGCTTTTTTGCGCACTTTTTGCATTATAAAATCGATTCTATCCTCCGCCTTAACCTCTTCGATACTGTTTTTAAACGATGCAGCCTGACGGACGAGATGACTTCTTTGGGAGATCAGCTCGACGAGTTTGTCATCGATGATGTCGATTTGGTCTCTTACTTCTTTGAGTGAGTTGCATTTTTTCATAGAAATCCTTTGTGTTGTATCGCATGTTTTCTGAGTTAAAACGTCATTATAGTAGGTTGCATATTGGTTTTTGTTTAAGCAGATAGGATCACTTGGCATGTCGTATTTTTAATTTAAAATTACGAGAAGAATATAGAAATCTAAGTTAACACAAATGTAACGCAAAATAAATATAATTTTATTACGATTCTCCTTGTATAGTTTTATATTGACTCAATAAAATTATGCTTACACTTCGTCTTCTCTTGAAAAAGGGAAGGCGCTCCTATCTTCTCTTTAAAATCTCTATTTTTTTACGTATCGCTTCTTTTTCGCTCGTAGATTCGTTCAACTCCTCTAGTACGCCCAACCAATACAACACCGATTTTTTATACCCGTAAAACGATGCGCTCTCTAAAATATTTTCCGCTTGCGCGATACTCAGATGCTCTTTTAGAAGTGCCGCGCCGATCAGTTTGCTGCTGATGGGAGCATCTTCCAAAGATGCAAATGCCAAAGCGTATTCTTTTTTTTGCATATGCTCGGCGAAGCTGTTGTAAGGTCGGGGTAAGAGGGAAGGTTCAATCGCCTCCGTATTGTTTTGTAAAAGAGTATAGTAGTTTTTAAGGGAGGGATCGCTTGTAAACTCCGCGATCTCTTGGTACTCACTACACTTATCGGGACGACCGACCGAGATACGTAGAGCACACATGCCAAGGTATATGCGAGCCAAACTCTCAAAATCTCCGCCCGCCTTGGCATGTGCGATTGCACGTTTGAGATCGCCTGTGGCAACGGCATCGTGCCCCGCTAAAAAGTTCTTCGTATAGGACTCGAACGCATTGGCGCTTTGGATTTGCCACTGATTGGGGGGAAGTTGCATAGAACACCCGCTCCCAAGAAGAAGAATAAAGGCTAGAAGAGAGAAAAGTTTCATGGCAGCGGCACCTCGGTTTTGGTTTCGTCTTGCGTGAGCGCATCTATTTTATCCATGAGTTGGTTTGACTTGGTGAGTCCAGCGCTGATTTGTTCTTTGATCTCAAGCAGTTGCGTATCGTAACTTCCGACGCTTTTAACGGTTCCGTCGAGTGCTTCAAGTTTTTGCTTGACGTCTTTCATGATGGCGTTGAGTTCTTGGATCGCTTGGGAGGAGGGGGTGAGAATATCTTGTTTGAGATTAGAGGTGACCCCTTGGACGTCTTTGCTGATTTTATGGGTCTCTTCCATAATCGCAGCGGTCGTATTGAGCGCATCTATCAAACTTTGCGTAGCATGTGCATCGCCGGTGACGGTCGTTAAAAGCGCATCGCCGTTGGAGAGTTTGTCGGTAAAGAGTTTGATGTTTTTGATGGTCGCAAAAAGATCGGAATCCTCCGAAGAGAGCTTGGACGTTATAGCATCGACGGAGGTGATTATGTTAATAAGGCGATCGATTGCAGGTTCGAGTTTGGAAATCATGCCGTTGATATCGTCGCTGATGATGATCTCTACAAGCGCACCCTCTTCAAGCGGCGGGTTTTCGATACTCGAATAAATCTCTATATGAGGAGAGCCGATAAGCGGTTTTTGCAAGAGGAGCACACAATGCTCACTGATCCATTTTCGGTTTTTTTCGGCGACGGAAAAGGTGATTTTGACGCTTCCGTCGTCGTTGAGTGCAATCTCGTCGATCGTTCCGATATCAAAGCCCGAAAACTTCAAGGGCATCCCGACGCTAAAGGCGTTGGCACTTTGGGTCGTAAAGTAGAAGCTGTAGCGTTTATCGAACGTCCCTTTCTCTTGTAGAATTAAAAACGAGGAAAAAGCGATGGTGACAAAAAAGGTCAGAACGAAAAGACCCACCGCAATTTTCATTTTATTATATTGCATAGATCGCCTTTGTAGTGGGATTGGTTTGTAAGGTTGTCGAGTATTATAATATTTTTTTGCTCTTTGTTTAAGAGAACAAGTTTTTCAAGAACCGGTTCGATGCGGGCTAGTTTTTTGATGAGGAAAAAAGGGGTTACGATAAAAATCACCTCCTCTTTTGCCATCATCGCGCGAATAACCATGACGTAAAAAACCTCCAAAGAGGTGCATTGGTTAAGACGGTTCAGCCCTATGTGTTCTAGGTCGATCAGCCGCAAAGATTCTATGGCATGTGCCTGTGCCTCTTGGGTGGGAAGCAGTTCGTGCACCTCTTTGATGAGCGCAATATTCTCAAGCATATTGAGGTTTGAGATCAAAGGGGTGTCTCCGGAGATAAGGGAATAATCTTGCTCGTTTGCAAGAAAATCGTCTATCTCTTTGTAAGAAGCGAAAAGTTTTACAGTGATTGCAGCACTAATGAGAGCACCTCGATAAAAAAGATTGCGATAAAGAGTTTCACCATGCCGTTTAAAACGGAGATGGGGATCGCGGTATAGGCATTGGCGGTTTTAAGCCCGCTGTAGATCGGTATAAGCATCGTTACAAACCCAAAAGCGACGCTTTTGAGCAAGAGTATGAGCAGATTATCGACCCCTACCGCATTGGCTAAGAGGGTTTGGTAGGTATGCAGATCCATCCCCATGTAGAAAAGGGTGAAGATATAGCCGCTGCCGAGCATAATGATGGCAAATAGGATCGAGAGGGAGGTAACGCTTACGATACCGCTTAGGATTCTGGGGAGGAAAAGGTAATCGATAAGGTCTATTTTGTACTCTTTGAGCGTGTTAAGCTCTTTGTTGACGTTCATGACCGCAATCTCCGTATTCACCGCCGTTCCCGAGCGCAGCGAGATAAGCAGGGCGGTAAAGAAGGGGGAGAATTCGTTGAGTGCAAAAGTAACGATGATCGATCCTATTTGCGATTGAAGATTATACTGCGTTGCAAGAGCGATAACGACCCCGATGATAACCGAACCGAAAAGAAAAGCCATCATGATAAAGAGAGGGATAATCCCCACGGCGGTGAAATATATCTGTTTGATAAGAACCATCCGCATAGCGGGGTTATAGCTTTTGGGCTGTACCATATGGATAAGGCAAAGGGCGGTAAATTGCATCGCTTCGTAGATAGAAAGAAAAAAATCGGTTGTTTTCTGTCCGATATGCTCAAAAAATTTTAAAATCATCTAAAAACCGTTTGCAGAGAAAAAATAGCACATGCCAAAGAGAAAAAAACGAAACGGCGTAAAAAGAGAGGAGAAAGCCTTTTTGTCGGAGTAAGGGTAAAAAGGGAGGCACAAGCAAGCATCTTTTTTCCTTCATTTTGTTGTAAGGCAACCATTATAATGAAGAAAAAATCAAATCTTGCTTACTATGTTCTAGTCTTCGTAAAATCTGTTTTTGTGAGGAAATTTTTGGATATATCCGTCGTCTTCGTCATCATCGTCAAAATCGTCCAAAGTATCGTCAAGGATTTTGCCGTATCCCATGTCGACGAGTTGCTCGTCGATCTCTTCCTTGTTGATCCCGTGTACTTTGCAATGCTCGATGATGGCATCTATATCTTTATTCATTACGCAACCCAATTCGAGTGCAAATCGAAGGTCTTGTAGCGTCATTGTTACCCCTGTAAGTCAATGTTCCACTAGGTGGATAGTAATTATGAAAAATCATAATAGCGCTTTTGGCACAAATGCAACGAAAAATGAAATAACCCTACGGATAGAAATATAGATGGTTGCTTTTCGCCAAACTCTTTCGGAGCAAAAGAGATTTTACAAAGATTTTTGCGCCGTTTTTTCTATCGTAATGCGGAATTATACTCTCAAAATAAATTTTTTTCGCTAAAAAATATCTTAAAAATAACCCCGAAAAACAGGTGTTTAAAGAGGGTTGATCTGCTTTTTAAGCGCTTTTGGAAGATGGGCAAAAGGGAGGGTACGCACTCCCGTTTTTTTGCCGTTTTCATAGGTTGCGACCTCTACGGTCATTGCGGAGGGGAAATAGTAGAGCAAAACGTAAGTGACCCCGTCTTCGCAAAAGCTGAGGTTTTCTGCCGTGAGGGGGATCGATTTTTTCTTTTTTGCCACCGCTTAGCCTTTGAGGTAGATTCCCGTTTCTTTAACCTCGATTTGCCCCTTTTCTTGGAGAGTCGTGAGGGTGCGTTTAAAATCTTTTTTGCTCATGCCAAACACCTCTTGGATCAACTCGGGTGCGCTTTTGTAGTTGTAGGGGAGAATCCCTTTGTTGGCATGTAAAAGTTCTAGAACTTTTTGGGCGGCGGATTTTGTTTTGGCGCCCCCGATTTTTCTTAGGCTCAGATCGATCCCTCCGTCTTTGCGGATGTTTTTGACGTAGGCGGTTTTTTGATCCCCTATGGAGAGTTTTTCAAATATTTCGTTGTGAAACATCAGCCCCTCGTAGCGATCCTCGACGATACATTTAAACCCCAGCGGCGTTTTGTCGATGATGAGCGCCTTGACCTCTTGGTGGGGTTTGAGTCCTTTTGGTTTTTTGTCGAGGTATTTGGAAAACTTCTCCGTTCCCGCGAGGCGGTGGGTCATCTCGTCGTACACGACGCGTAAAAATTTCCTCTCCCCGATTTGAAACGGTGCTTTTTGAAACATTCTAGGGACAAACAAATCTTTTGGAAGCCCCCAGTTCACAAACGCGCCGAATTTCGTGGTATCGACCACCTCGAAAAAGCCGAATTGATCGAGCATCGCCGTGGGCATAAGGGTGGTAGCGACAAGCCTGTCTTCGGAGTCGGTGTACAAAAACACCTCTACTAAATCGCCTACCTTCATGGCAGGGGTTACGTAGGCTTTGGGAAGGAGCACGTCTTTGTCGTCTTGTGCTTTTAAAAAAACGCCGTGAGGGGTATCGCGGTCGATAAGAAGGGTGTTGCGCTCGCCTAAAACGAGGTGGGCATTTTGTTGCATGGGTATCCTTGGTAATTCCGTCTATGAAAATAAAATACGACATTATATCCACTATCTTGGCATGTTGAAAATGGCAGCACGAAGAGGTAACGAAACTTTGATACAATGGTGAAAATTTTTACGGGGATAAAGCATGAAAAAAAGAACGAAAATCGTTGCAACGGTGGGGCCTGCAAGCGAGAGCACCGAGATTTTGGTAGAGCTTATCGAAGCGGGGGTAAATGTTTTTCGTCTTAATTTCTCTCACGGAACCTACGCATACCACGAAACGGTTTTGCAAAATATCCGCGAAGCTATGCAAAAAACGGGAAAAATCGTAGGGGTGCTGCAAGATATAAGCGGTCCGAAAATCCGCATCGGCGAGCTAGAACACAGTTTCGAGCTTGAAAAAGGGGACGTAATCGAGTTTACCAAAGAGCAGATCGTGGGGTACAAGGCGGTGGAGGGGCACTACAGGGTGCATCTCAATCAAAGTGCCATTCTCGATAAACTCCGCGTGGGGGAGTATATCTACCTTTACGACGGGATTATCCGTGCGAAAGTGACCCAAAAAAGCGAAAACTCCGACGAGGTGTTTGCACAGGTGGAAAACAGCGGTATCCTTAGCTCCAAAAAAGGGGTGAATTTCCCCAATACCCGACTCGATTTCGACGTACTTACCGACAAAGATAAAGCCGACATCGAGTGGGGCGTAGTAAACGGGGTCGATTTTATGGCGATTTCGTTTGTGCAAAATGCCAAAGATATGCTCCATGCCAGAGCTTTGGTGGAGAAGTTCGGCGGCAGACAGATGCTTATTGCCAAGATCGAGAAATTTGAAGCGATCGAAGAGATCGATGCGATTTTAGAAGCAAGCGACGGTATTATGGTTGCACGGGGAGATTTGGGGATCGAGGTGCCTTACTACGAGGTGCCAAATATCCAAAAGATGCTTATAGCCAAAGCAAACGCCGCATCCAAACCCGTCATCACTGCGACGCAGATGCTCCTTTCTATGACGGGTGCGACCCGTGCCACGCGTGCCGAGATCAGCGACATCGCCAATGCGGTGCTTGACGGTACCGACGCCGTGATGCTTTCAGAAGAGAGTGCCGTGGGGAAATACCCCGTTTTGGCGGTAGAGACGATGTTTGAGACGATTCGCGAAACCGAAAAACAGTACGACAACTACAAATTCGGCATCTACCCGTACTCCGACGCCGCCAATGCTATCGATGAATCTGCCGTGCGCCTTGCAAAAGTGCTCGACGTCGAAGCGATTCTCACCCTCACCAGTTCGGGCAATTCCGCAAAAAAAATAGCAAAATACCGCCCCGCACGCCCCATTTTGGCAATCACCCACGACGAAACGGTACGGCGTCAGCTCACCCTCTCATGGGGTGTCGTGCCGATCTTTTCGGTGCAAAAAAGCTCTTTGCCCCGTATTTTGCAAAACGTGATGCAAAAAGGGCTCGATGAGGGAATCCTTGACATAAACAAAGGGTACATCCTCACCGCAGGCGATCCTACGGGGATCAGCGGCTCTACCAATATGATCCGCTATCTAAGACGCTACGAGATGGAGATGTTTTTGAACCAAAAATGCGATTACGAAGGGGCGCCGCTGTAATTCTTGGCATGTAGCATATGAAAATGCTTAAACTTTTTACTTTACAAAACTGCTAAGGGGAGAAAAAGCACAAAGCGATACCATAGCGAAAAAATTAAAAGGAAAGAACATATGTTTACAATATCGGTAGAAAAAGAGTGCGGTTGTTTTAAGAGAAGCGACTTGCAAAACAATATGAGTTTAGACTCCAAAGATGCAGCGCTCCTTAAATCGTTGGAGATGCGCGACCATATGAACGACGAGTTCTGCGGCAAGCATAAATTTAAAGTGCAAGAGGTAGGCAATAGCTTCGTTATCGCCATGAGCGACTCCACAAGCAACGGCTGTTGCGGCGGCGGATGCGGCAGCCACTAAGTAACTGATGTTACACACTTTATGAGCAAAGCCCATAAAGTGGCAGGGACAAATGTCCCTACAACCCCCTAAAGCTACCCGTATCTTCCCGATACGGGAGAAAAACTGACAACTTACCCTCTTTTTGAAAAAAAGTGCATAAGGTCAGTAAGTAAGTGTTGCATAAGCAAAAAATCCGCACACTGTGTCATTCCGCACTCGATGCGGCATCTAGTTTGTGAGCCATAGCAAAACTTTCTAACTCTTGGCATGTAAAAAAAAACTTTACATGCCAAGAATTGCTACACCAAAAACTCCAACCCCAATTTCTGCGTATAACTAAAAAGCATCTCCCTTTCAAAATCGTTGTTGGTCGCGTATTCATACCCAAAACACTCTCGCCACAAACTGTGCTCTTCCATGCAAAGATAGAAAAATACCTTGGCATGCCACGGCGCAAAACTTTCGTAGGCATGTGCGAACATCTCTTTTTTTCTCTCAAGCGGGTAAGATGTTTTGCCGCTTGCATCCGCGTGGGGCATTTGGGTTATTTTCGTGTGAAAATCGCGCGAACGCAACTGCTTGATAACGGGTTTTATAAAGGTGAGGGTGCCCAAACTAACAAGTGCCGCTTCGCTTGGATCAAACATCTCCAAAAGCGTTGCGTACACCTCTGCATACTCCTCAAGATAGTTTTCGTATACGACGATGGGGTGGAAATGAAACCCCACTTTCACTCCTTTGTCGGCAACTTTACGCGCGGCTCTCAGCCGTTTTTCGAGCGACGCGGTGAGGTGTTCTTCGTTTTGGATGATGGTCGGTGTGTTGAGACTCCATGTGCAGAGGATATTTTTCGGTACCTCGTTTTGGAGAAAATAGCTTACGTTGTCCGATTTGGTTTTAAACTCCAAAATTACGTTGGGGTATTTGCGTGCAAAATCAAAGAGCGCATCCAAAACCCCCTCGCGATTGCCCCACATAAGCGAATCGGAACTCTGCCCCGTGCCGATGTGGTAGGTTTTGTTCGGGTCTAGGTCGAGGTTTAAGAGTTTTTCCTTAAATCCGCTATCAAAGGTGATGGTGTTTTGGTTGTAAAAACTCTGAATCGAGCAGTAGGAACAGTCAAAACCGCAGCTCTCGACCGCATCGAGGGTGAGCAGGTTGCAGCAGCGCGTCTTTTCGCTTGCCACGGGGCAAAGCCCCAGCCCGAACCCCTCTTTGGGCTCTGTTTTAAAGGTGTATTTCTGCTCTTTGGCAACGATTTTTGGGGTAAACGTTTTGTAAGAGTTTGGCATGTTGCGCAGATTTTCGTACGCTTCGCGCAGACGTTTTAAAACAACCCTTTTGTCGGCATGTTCCGCAAAATAATCGCAGATGCTCCCCTCTTGCCACAGCGTAATATCGCGCGCCATATCGACGAGCTGTTTTATCTCTTGATGGGAAAACCTGTATTCGCAAGCCTTGGCATGTAAGAACGATTGTTCCTCTTGCGTGAGTTTGGTAAAAAACGTATTTTGGATCGATCGGTTGAATTTTTCTTCGTAAGTTTGCATGGCGCTATTTTAGCGAATCGGGAAGTTTTTTAGAAGGAGCGACGGGCAAAACGGCGTACAAAAAAGGCAGATCAACGTAAGAGAGATATTGCAATATGCCATATTTTAGAACTCTGTCCTAAAAAATATGTACAATTTTAAAAATAATCGAGGTAGATGCCATGACTTTAGGAAAATGCCCCTACTGTGAAGACGGGGCTATCGAAGTGCGCGACAAAGAGGTGCGGGGGAAGAAAGTAAAATTGTATGCTTGCTCAAACGCGCACTGGAAAACCGAAGACGGAGAATTTTTCGAATTGCACCAAGATGCGACATGCTCGTTTCGTATTTGGCAGAACGCTTTAGGCAGGTACGGCAAGTGGCTCTCCTATAAAGAGGTACGAGAACTTTTGGAAAACGGAGAGCTTGAAGCGGAACTCGTGAGCAAAAAATACGGCAAAAAAATCGCTTATACGAAGTGGGTCGTGCTCGATGCGGAGTACGGTGTGCGCGTTGTTTGGGAATAATGTGAAAAAAAAAGCTTAAAACGGAATAAAAAAAGAGAAATTCTATTTATTTAATAAATCTTTTACATTTGTTTGTGTATAATCCACATCCGCTTTGCTGTTTTAACATAAAAGTTGAGTATTTTTATCTACATATTCCTATCTAGTTAAAAGTATTGGCAAGGTTTTGGAATCTGCCTAAATGCAGCAAAGAATGGAGTGGGTCGCGCACTTATGCGGGGCTTTCGTGACTGAGTAAAGTCCGTTTTTTCGGATTTTACAAGATTATTTAATAGGAGACTTTCTATGAAAGTACGTGCTTCGGTTAAGAAGATGTGTGACGACTGTAAAGTTGTCAAAAGAAAAGGCATTGTTAGAGTAATCTGCAAAGTTAAAAAACATAAACAGAGACAAGGATAATCATGGCTCGTATTTCTGGTGTTGATTTACCGAAAAAAAAGAGAATAGAGTATGGTCTAACATACATCTATGGGATTGGTCTTTATGCATCTCGTCAAATTCTTGATGCTACTGGTATTGACTATAACAAAAGAGTTTACGAACTTTCTCAAGACGATATCGCGGCTATCACAAACGAAATCCGTGAAAAATATGTTGTAGAGGGAGACCTTCGTAAACAAGTTGCTATGGATATCAAGGCACTTATGGATTTAGGTTCATACCGTGGTTTACGTCACCGCCGTGGTCTTCCGTGCCGTGGTCAAAAAACTAAGACAAATGCGCGTACTCGTAAAGGGAAACGCAAAACTGTCGGCGCAGCGTAAGGAATAAGAGATGGCAAAAAGAAAAGCTGTTAGAAAAAAAGTAATTAAGAAAAATATATCTCGCGGTATCATCCATATCTCTGCATCGTTCAACAACACGATCGTAACGATCACGGACGAAATGGGAAATATGGTAGCGTGGAGTTCTGCAGGAAGCCTTGGTTTTAAAGGTTCTAAAAAATCTACTCCGTTTGCAGCGCAAGCAGCAGTAGAAGCAGCGGTAGAAAAAGCTCAAGTACACGGTATTAAAGAGCTAGGTATTAAAGTTCAAGGTCCGGGTTCCGGACGTGAAACAGCAGTGAAGTCTGTTGGTGCGATCGAAGGTATCCGCGTAACATTCATGAAAGATGTTACTCCGTTACCACACAACGGTTGTCGTCCACCAAAACGTCGTAGAGTTTAAGGAGATTACTGATGGCAAGATATAGAGGTCCAGTAGAAAAAATCGAAAGAAGATTTGGTGTTAGTCTTAACCTAAAAGGTGAGCGCCGTTTAGCAGGAAAATCTGCATTAGATAAGCGTCCTTATGCTCCGGGTCAGCATGGTCAACGCCGTAAAAAAGCGTCTGAGTACGGTTTACAACTTAACGAAAAACAAAAAGCGAAATTTATGTACGGTATTTCCGAAAAACAATTCCGCGCTATCTTCGTTGAGGCAAAAAGAAGAGAGGGGAATACGGGTACAAACCTTATTACTCTTATCGAGCAAAGACTTGATAACGTCGTATACCGCATGGGGTTTGCAACGACTCGTCGTTTTGCACGCCAATTGGTAACACACGGTCACTTACTTGTAGACGGTAAAAAAGTCGATATCCCGTCTTACCGCGTTAAACCGGGTCAAAAAGTAGAGATTCGTGAAAGCAGCAAAAACAACCCGCAAGTTGTACGTGCTCTTGAACTTACAAACCAAACCGGTATCGCTCCGTGGGTAGATATCGATGCTGCAAAAGTATTCGGTATTTTCACTCGTTTACCGGAACGTGAAGAGGTTGTTATTCCTGTAGAAGAGCGTTTAATCGTTGAGCTTTACTCGAAATAATAATTAAAAACAAAGGCGTTTGAGAATGAAAAAGATTAAAACTACTCCACTTGCTCCTCAAGAATTTGAGGTAGAACAGATTAGTGAGACTGAAGCTAATATTATTGCATTCCCGTTCGAGACGGGGTATGCGATCTCTTTAGCTCACCCACTTCGCCGTTTTTTATTAAGTAGCTCTGTCGGCTTTGCTCCGATTGCTATTAAAATCGAGGGTGCAAAACACGAGTTTGACTCGGTTCGCGGTATGCTTGAAGATATTTCAGATTTTATTTTAAATCTTAAAGAAGTACGTTTCAAGCTTAAAAACGATGCAACCGAAGCAACCGTGAACTACAGCTTTGCAGGTCCTTGTGAAGTTAAAGGTGCCGACTTAAGCAACGATGAAGTAGAGGTTGCTACTTCTACTGCGCATCTTGCTACGTTAAACGAAGATGCGACGCTAAACTTTTCTATCAAAATTGCAAAAGGGATCGGGTTCGTTCCAAGCGAAGACGTCGCAGGGGAACTTGAAGAGGGATACATCGCACTCGATGCATTCTTCACGCCTGTAAGAAGTGCAACGTATAAAATAGAAAATGTTTTGGTTGAGGATAACCCTAACTTTGAAAGAGTCGTATTTACGATTAAAACAGACGGTCAGATCTCTCCGATCGATGCGTTTAGAAACTCTTTGGAAGTTATGTATGCTCAATTGGCTGTATTTAACAGCGAAATCAGCATCAAAGCACCTACGACGGTTGAACGTGCGGAGGAAAATCCTGATCTGAAAAAGTTAACGGCTCATATTGATAGTTTAGGATTAAGTGCGCGTAGTTTTAACTGCCTTGACCGCTCAAACATTAAACTGATCGGTGAGATTGCATTAATGAGTCACAACGACTTAAAAAATGTTAAAAACCTTGGTAAAAAATCGTATGACGAGATCGTCGACAAATTGCAAGAGTATGGTTTTGCAGTAGGTTCCGATCTTGCAGACGACGTAGTAGCCGCATTAAAAAAGAAAATCGAAGCTAAAGAAGCTTAATATAAGGGATAGCAGATGAGAC
>JAQUCZ010000020.1 GCA_028685945.1 Sulfurimonadaceae bacterium
ATGGTCGGCTGGAAAAGGGGAGTTTGTAGACTTCCTTTTCCTCTTCCCCGCTTCGATAACTGGATGGGCGGTAACGGCATATCTTTTAAGCCGTTTTGTTCCCGATGCAACACCTCCGAAAGTGGAGGGGGGCGAGCCTGTCGTTATCCATAAAGGTGGGAAGGTGATTATCGTTTTAGGTATTACGACGATCGCTATTGCCGTGTTGGGAAAACAATTGATGCATCTGCCTCCGATGTGGGGGATGCTTTTTGGGCTTTCTCTTTTGCAGCTCTATGCTATTTCGCTCAAAAAATATCACGACCACGATATCCAGATTTTTAAATCGGTTTCAAGAATCGAAAACGATACGTTGCTTTTCTTCTTCGGTATTTTGGCAGCGGTAGGAGCGCTTCATTTTGCGGGCTTTTTGGCACATGCCGTGAAGCTTTACGAGATGTTTAATCCTACGTTTGTCAATATCGGTGTCGGCTTCCTCTCTGCGATAGTGGATAACGTGCCGGTAATGTCGGCAGTTTTAAAATCCTCACCCGACTTAGAGCTCTCTCAGTGGCTTTTGGTAACGCTCACCGCGGGTGTCGGCGGATCGCTCATTAGCTTCGGATCGGCAGCGGGAGTAGGCGTTATGGGGAAACTCAAAGGGGTGTATACTTTTGGCTCCCATATGCGTTTGGCATGGACGGTTTTTATAGGCTACGTTGTCTCAATTGCAGTTTGGTATCTCCAATTTGAAGTTTTAGGTCTTTATATCAAACATTAATCTTTCTTAGTATATCATTCCGTTTACAATCGGCAGAAGAGTTTGTTCAAACTTCTTCTGTCGGCGCTAAAGTTTGATTCTATATTTTCTGAATTCAGACCCCATCAAGAAGCGTTCAAACTCTCTTATAAAAGGCATTTCAAATGACAAATGTTAGTATTATAGTCTTAGACTTTGGCTCACAATACACCCAGCTTATAGCACGCCGTTTGCGTGAAGATAAAATCTATTGCGAGATTCTCCCTTACTATACGAAAGTCGAAGATATCAAAGCAAAAAATCCTCAAGGGATTATTTTAAGCGGCGGTCCCTCTTCGGTGTACAACAAAGATGCTTACGAAGTTGACCAAGGTGTTTACACTATGGGTATCCCCGTGCTTGGTATCTGTTACGGAATGCAAAGAATCGCGGCGGATTTCGGCGGAAGCGTTATCCGTTCATCGCACCATGAGTACGGCAAAGCGGAATTAAAAATTTTGGATCTTGATGCAAATTGTTCCCCTCTTTTTAAAGATTGTGACGATGAGAGAATCGTATGGATGAGCCACAGCGATAAAGTCGATGTGCTCCCCGAAGGATTCACACCTATCGCAACATCTGCAAACTCTCCGTATGCAGCGATCGCCAATGAAGAGAAACGTATCTATGCGATGCAATACCATCCTGAAGTACAACACTCCGAAGAGGGGTATTTGATGCTTCGCAACTTTGCACGAAACATCTGCGGCGTAACCGAAAAATGGAAAATGGAGCATTTTCTTAAAGAACAGATCAAAAAAATCCGCGAGCGCGTAGGAGACGGAAAAGTTCTCTGCGGTTTGAGCGGCGGGGTTGACAGCTCGGTTGTGGCTGCAATGCTCTATGAAGCGATCGGCGATCAGTTGATCCCTGTTTTTGTTGATAATGGTTTGTTAAGAAAAGGGGAACGCCAACAGGTAGAAGAGATATTTAAGGTCAACCTCAAAGCACCTTTGGTGGTTGCCGATGCACGCGATCTCTTTTTGGGGCGTTTGGCAGGAATAAGCGATCCCGAGAAAAAGCGCAAAATCATAGGACACACGTTTATCGAAGTGTTTGAAGCGGAAGCAAAAAAACACGACGGGATAAAATTTTTGGCGCAAGGGACACTCTACCCGGACGTTATAGAATCTATCTCCGTAAACGGTCCTTCGGAGGTTATCAAGTCGCACCACAACGTAGGCGGATTGCCCGATTGGATGGATTTTGAACTTATCGAGCCGTTGCGTGAACTTTTTAAAGACGAAGTGCGTAAAATCGGTTTAGAACTTGGACTTCCCGAGTCTATGATCAACCGCCATCCGTTTCCAGGACCGGGACTGGCGATTAGAATCATGGGCGATGTCAACCAAGCCGATCTTGATCTGCTTCGCGAAGCGGACGTTATTTTGTTGGACGAGCTTAAAGCAAGCGGCTACTACGCAAAAACATGGCAAGCGTTTGCAGTGCTTTTAAACGTGAAGTCCGTAGGCGTTATGGGTGATAACAGAACCTACGACAATACGGTTTGTATCCGTGTCGTCGAAGCAGTCGACGGTATGACTGCAACTTTTGCACATCTGCCGCACGACCTTTTAGAGAGAATTTCTCGCCGTATCATTAACGAGGTAAACGGAATCAACCGCGTCGTTTACGACATCTCCTCCAAACCGCCCGCTACTATCGAGTGGGAATAAAAATCTATGGCATGTAAAACTCTTACATGCCATTAGTTGAAAATAATTGATACGATACTTGATTTCTCTCAAAGAAAAACCAAGTATCGCTTATGTATAATTGAAAAAATAATCTGGGTAGTTCGTGTCATTACATATTATGAGGGTTCTACATTTCTATTTAGTGAACTAGTAAACATTTCGTGTGTCGGTGACCTCGCTTGAGGTATTTAGGTTATGCCGATGAGGTTGCCGCCGTTAGATTTGTTTCGCTTCACTCATGTTCGGCTTTGAGAACCAAGGCTAAGTGTTAGACGGCTACTCGGGTTCATTGTATGAGTGTAGTGCATTTGGGTGCATTGCTCTAATAAAATGAGGGAGATATTTATGAAGATATTGATTTTAGGCAACGGTGCACGCGAATTTTCGATAGGTCGCGCAATTAAAAACGAAGCAAAAGAGCATGAGTTGTTTTACATGCCGGGAAACGGTGCGACCCATCAGCTTGGAACCAACATCAATATCAAAGATTTTAATGAACTGGCACTTTGGGCAAAGAAAAACGGGATTGAACTCACCATCGTAGGACCCGAAGCTCCATTGGTCGAGGGTGTCGTAGACGTATTTAAATCGCACTCTCTTACAATTTTTGGACCCAGCAAAGCGGCCGCACGACTCGAGGGCTCAAAAGTCTATATGAAAAACTTTTTGGCAAAGTACAATATCCCTACGGCACGTTATATCGAAACCGATTCGATCGAGGAAGCATTTAAGTTCACAAACTCTTTAAGCACGCCCATCGTGGTAAAAGCGGACGGTCTTTGCGGCGGCAAAGGGGTAATTATTGCACAGACACACGATGAAGCAAAGGTTGCCGTTAGCGAGATGCTTAGCGGCAAAAGTTTCGGCGACGCAGGGAAAAAAGTGATCGTTGAAGAGTTTTTAGACGGGTATGAACTTTCGATGTTCGCGGTGTGCGACGGAGATGATTTTATCCTTTTGCCTGCAGCGCAGGATCATAAGCGTTTAATGGACAACGACCAAGGTCCAAATACGGGAGGGATGGGTGCGTATGCTCCGACGCCTCTCGTCGATGACGTGCTTTATGAAAAAGTAAAAGAACGCATTATCCGTCCGACACTCGATGGGATGAAAAAAGAGAATGCTCCTTTTGAAGGCGTTTTGTTTATCGGCATTATGGTGGTCAAAGGGGAGCCTATTACGTTAGAGTTTAACGTTCGTTTCGGTGATCCTGAGTGCGAAATTCTTATGCCGCTTATGACCTCAAGCGTAAGCGATATGTTTTTAAAAGCCGCTACAAATCGTCTTGCGGAGATAAAAGTGGAGTTTTCAAAACAGTATGCCGTAGGTGTTGTGATGGCAAGCGAAAATTACCCTTACGGAAGTTCCAAGCCTGCAGAGATCATTTTAGATGATGTGCATCACGAAGAGATCGAAAAATATACCCATGTCTCTTATGCCGGAGTAAGCCTGCAAGATGATAAACTCTATGCAGACGGCGGGCGCGTTCTTGTGTGCGTGGGGCTTGGCGATACGATCAAACAAGCGCGCGATAGAGCGTATATGCGCTGCGGGCAAGTGCATTTTGCAGGGAAAAAACTACGCACGGATATCGCGTATCAGGCACTCTAGTAGATGAATTAAGAGATAGAAAACTTACTGCATCGAGAGGGCTTGAGCCTAGCCGATAACAAAAAGAGAAGTTTGGCATTTTTTATAGACGAAATGCTTCTCTCTTTTTTGCTTATGTTTGCGTTGTGGGACTCGTTTGCTCAGGCAAAAAACGTAGAAGAGGTTATCAACCTAACAAATACCTTTGTGCTTGAATATATGGCGTTAAAGATAATCTACCAAGCGTTTTTTACGATGCAGTACGGAGGCTCTTTGGGCAAGATCATTATGAAGATCCGCGTGATCGAGATACGTACTTTGCAAAACCCGAGCGTACTGAGCTCTCTTAATCGTGCTATTTTTAGAATTATCAGCGAGATGCTTTTTTATTTGGGCTTTTTATGGGGATTACTCGATCCTGCACGCCAAACATGGCACGATAAAACGGCACAAACTTTGGTAATCAATGCGTAAGTTTTTTTTTCTGCTTCTTTTTTGTGCTCTCTTTCTACATGCCAAAGAGAAAGTGGAAATATATGCAACATCCATAACGGCACAAGGGGATAGCGTCGTTGCCTCCGATGAAGTTATCGTAGTGTACGGCACCTATTTTTTAAGTGCCAAAAGAGCGCTCTACAATAAACAAACGGGTGATTTGGAACTTTTTGAAAATATACGCGCAAACTATAACGGCGAATACAAACTGTTGGGTTCTTACGCAAAAATAAACATAGCCAAAAAAGAGCGGCTTTTTCAGCCGTTTTATATGCTTGAGAAAAAATCGGAAGTATGGCTAAGCGGCGATACGGGATATGCTCTTGAGAACGATTTGGATATAAAAGCGGGAATCACAAGCGGATGTGATCCGATCGATCCTCTTTGGAAAATAGAGTTCTCCTCTTCGGAGTACAATACCGAATCAAAATGGCTTAACCTCTACAATGCAAGGCTTTATCTTTACGACATCCCTCTTATTTATACTCCCTATTTCGGCTATCCGCTTGATAAAACAAGGAGAACGGGTCTGCTTCTTCCTGCATTCGGGATCTCCGGCAGCGAGGGGTTTTATTATGAACAACCTTTCTATATTGCCGAGCAAAATTGGTGGGATGCTGAGTTTAAACCTCAAATAAGAACTTTGCGCGGTGAAGGGCTTTACGGAGCGTTTCGGTTTGTGGATAGTCCTCTGTCGAAGGGAACGCTTCAAGCGGGCTATTTTAAAGAGAAACGCTCCTATGTTGCGGAGAACGAACTGATTAACGACAAACACTACGGATTTAATTTCGAATATGAAAACAAAGACGTAGCAGGCGGCTGGTTCGGAGTCTCCGACGATGCACAAACGGGGCTTTACATCGATATCAATAATATGAATGACGTCGATTATATCAACCTCTCCTCAAACGATACGACCCAGACCGTGACTGCAACGCAGATTCTCTCTAGGATTAATGGTTTTTACAACGGGGGGGAAAATTATTTCGGTACTTATTTTAAATACTACAAAGATTTGACTTTGGAGAGTAATGAAAATACGTTGCAAAAGCTTCCGACGTTACACTACCACAGCTATTTGGATACGCTCTTGGAAGATCATTTTCTCTATAACGTGGATATCCAAAGCAACAATATTTATAGAGAGATCAATAAAAAAGTTTTGCAAACAGACATAAGCGTTCCCCTGACGCTTCAAACTGCCTTATTCGACGAATATCTTCAACTTGCATATACGGCGCAACTTTATGCGCAGCACTCGAAATTTTCGGGGAACGAGGAGGTGAAAAGCGGGGAGTACGATAACGGCTATTATGCGCGAAACTACCACGAGCTTAAAGCCTCTACCCAATTGACGAAAGGTTTTGATACCTTTACGCATGTTTTGGGATTCGGAGCTACATTGACAAGTAAAGGGGACGATACGCAAACCGGGTATTATGAGGAGTACGAAGCGTTTTGTTCACTCAAAGAGAATCAAATGAACCCGCAATGTGAATTTTATACGCTCTCCGACATAGAGGATGTCGTCAAGCTTGATTTTTCCCAATATTTTTACGATGAAGCGGCAAAGCAAAGGGTTTACCACAGAGTAGCGCAAAATATCGATTACAATAAAGAAAGCAACGAACTTGGAGAACTTGAAAACGAATTGGATGTGCAGCTGACGGATACGATTAGCTACTATAACAATCTGTTTTATAATTACGACGAAAAGGCATTTTCTAAAATTTTCAATCAAATAGCGTATCGAGACGGCAGTTGGAATTTTTCGCTCTCCCATCTTTATCGCGATACTTTTTTAGAAGAAACGCCTACGTATACCCCTTATACAAGCTATATTACATCGACGCTACGCTACACTTACGACGAACACTATTCGTACCACGCCGGTATGAATTACGATTATGAAAATAGAGAGAAAAAAAGTTCCGAAATAGGTTTTATGTATAAAAAGCGATGTTGGGACTTTGGACTTCGCTATGTTGAGAATGTGCGCCCTGTTTTAAGAACGGGAGACACCTCCTCAATTTATGATCGATATTTATATATAAGCGTGGTGTTAAAGCCCCTGATGGGAAGCGGCGGCGGAGCTTCGGACTTTGCTATGCGTTTGCCCGAAAAGCTTAAGGAGAATTGACGTATGCATTACAAACATATCCTCAAAAACAGAGAAGATGCTGCTTTGCGCCTAAAAGAGGCGATTCCTATGCAAAGGCTCAAAGAGGAGAATTGGAAAATTATCGCCGTCTCCAAAGGGGGGCTGGAGGTTGCGGCGTATTTGCGGGGTAAATACCAAAACGAGATAGATTTTTTGTTTACGGAGCCCATCTTTGCACCCAACAACGACGAGTGCGAAATAGCCCGTGTCAGTGAGAGCGAAGAGATCGTGATCCACGAAAAACTGGTCGATGCGTTTGATATCAAGTACGACTATATTTACGGCGAAGCACACCGCAAACACGAAGAGAAGATACTAAGTTCTATCTATAAATACCGCAAAGGGCGACGTTTCGTAAACGTCAAAGGGGAATTTGTGCTTTTGATCGATGAGGGGAGCGAAACCGGTTCGAAGTTTGTGACGGCTCTTAAAACGATTTTGGCACAAAAACCCAAAGCGGTATATATAGCAGTTCCCGTGCTTCCGAGTGACGTACTGGAGCTTTTAGAACCTTTTTGCGACGATGTTTATTGCCTTTACGATATCGAGGACTATGTTGAAACATCCCTTTATTATGAAGAGTTAGATAAGATTAGCGAAGAGAAAATTGAAAAATATTTGGAGAATAAACGGCATGAAGTATGATGTAAATGTAGAGTTAAAAAACAGAGTTGAAGAGTATTCGTTTAACGAGGTAGCAAGACAGGCCAACGGAGCTGCTTGGCTAAAGTGCGGCAACACGGTCATTTTGGCGACGGTGGTGATAGACGAGACGGAGATCGTGAAAGACGATTTTTTGCCGCTGACGGTACAGTATATAGAAAAAACCTATGCAGCAGGGAAGATCCCGGGAGGATTTTTCAAGAGAGAAACAAAACCGAGCGATTTTGAAACGCTGACGTCGAGAATAGTAGACCGCTCCCTTCGTCCTCTTTTCCCAAAAGGGTTCGGCTATCCGACGCAAATTACGATTATGGTGTTTAGCGTCGATAAAGATGCCGATCTTCAAATACTTGCACTCAATGCCGCTTCGGCTGCGCTTTTTGTTTCGGATATAGCGATCGATACTTCGGTAAGTGCGATCCGCGCCGCAAAAGTAGACGGAGAGGTGGTACTGAACCCTACATTGGCGCAGCTAGGCAGATCGACGCTCGATCTCTACCTTTCGGGTACGAAAGAGGAGCTTTTAATGATCGAGATGCGCTCAATAGGCTCAAACGAGCTGGAGATCGAAAGCACCTACATGCTAGACCCGATGATGGATCCTGCCGTTGCAACGGGTGGGGCGTCTAAACACCTCTCCAACGCTCTTGCCGAAGAGGAACTCATTGCGATTTTAGCGCAAGCACAAGAGGCTCTTTTTGATGCAAACAAGCAATATGAACAAGTGTTCGCACCTTATAAAAAAGAGACGCTCTCTCTCGAATATAAAGCCCATACGCTCAACGAAACGATGCTGGCTTACGTACGCGATAATCACGTAAGCGACGTGAAAGCGGCAATGAACCAAATGGCAAAATCGGAGCGCTCTACCGCGCTTCGCGCATTGCGCAAAAGAATTTTGACTACGAAACCCGAATGGGCAGAGGTTGCGCTGGAGGTTGAACTCAAAGATGCGATCGAGAGAGTCAAAAGGGAGCAAGTGCGCGCGCAAATTTTAAACGAACGCGTAAGAGCCGACGGAAGAGCGCTAAACGAGGTGCGTCCTATTTCGATCAGCACGAATGTTTTACCGAGTGCTCACTCCTCGTGTCTTTTTACAAGGGGGCAAACGCAGGCACTAGTGGTGCTCACCCTCGGCGGTGCAAAAGACGGGCAGATGTTTGAAAACCTGACCGATGAAGGTACCCAAAACGAAAATTTTATGGTGCATTACAACTTTCCCGGTTTTAGCGTCGGAGAAGCCTCTCCCGTTACGGGGGTAAAACGTCGCGAGTTGGGACACGGAAATCTTGCAAAACGAGCTCTTGAGCCGATCGTTTCTTTAGAGGGCAGAACCATCCGTTTGGTTTCGGAGATACTCGAATCCAACGGCTCCTCCTCTATGGCGACCGTGTGCGGCGGTTACATGGCGCTCAAAGCGGCAGATATCGAAACAAGCGATACGATTGCGGGGATTGCCATGGGGATGGTAAGCGAGGGGGAGAAATATGCTATCCTCTCCGATATTATGGGGCTTGAAGATCACGACGGCGATATGGATTTCAAAGTAACGGGCTCTAAAAACGGCATAACTGCGATGCAGATGGATATCAAACTCGGCGGTATCAGTTTAGAGGTGCTCAAAGAAGCGCTCTATCAGGCAAAAGAGGGGCGTGCGCATATTATCGATATTATGCTTGGGGCCCAAGAGAAGATCAAACTTAACGACGGCGTACTTCCTAGTACCGATTTTTTCCATATCGATCCGAGTTTCATAGGCGAAGTTATAGGGCAAGCCGGAAAAACAATCCGTGAAATTATCGAGAAGTTCGAAGTAGCGATCGATATCGATAAAAAAGAGGGAAAAGTCAAGGTCACGGGGAAAAACAAGACGGGCGTAGCAGGGGCAAGAGAACATATTGAAAATATCGTCAATACCCCGAAAGCTCCGAAAATCAAATACGAAGTGGGAGCTAAATACGATGGGGTAGTCAAAAAAATCGTCGATTTCGGCGCTTTTATCGAACTGCCCGACGGAACCGACGGTTTGATCCATATATCCAAACTCTCCGACGGACGCGTCGATAAGGTTTCCGACGTCGTTAAAGAAGGGGATAAGATCAAAGTAGAGATTTTGGAATTTAAAGGGAACAAAATCTCTTTAGGACGTGCTTAGGAGCTACATGCCATAGATTTTATGGCATGTGGTATTTTTTTGGAAAATTGTTCTTCGTTTAAAGAATTATTTAGATGTTTTTGTATAAACTTCCGTCAGTCAAATTTTAGTAGGGAAATCTAGGCATTTATGTTTAGGTTGCTGTATCGTTTTGGTACGGTTACGTGAGCCGAAC
>JAQUCZ010000021.1 GCA_028685945.1 Sulfurimonadaceae bacterium
ACCTTCGCAATATCCTCAACGAAAAAGCGATCCACAACGCATTCGTCGTCGATATGGCAATGGGGGGAAGCTCCAATACGGTGCTTCATATGCTCTCTATCGCAAAAGAAGCGGGAGTCGATTTCGACATCACCCAAATCAATAAAATCAGCGAAAACGTGGCGCATATCGCAAAAATTTCCCCTTCGCTTTCAACCGTGCATATGGACGACATTAACCGTGCGGGCGGTGTAAATGCGGTTATGAAAGAGGTAAGCCGCCGCGGCGGATTACTTTATCTTGACAACCCGACGGTCACGGGGGAAACGCTCGGCGAGCGTATAAAAGATGCAAAAATTTTGGATGAAAATATTATCCATACAAACGAAAACGCATACTCTCAAGTCGGGGGTCTTTCGATTTTATTCGGAAACTTGGCAGAAGAGGGCGCGGTAGTAAAAACTGCGGGAATCGCTCCAAGCATGAGAAAGTTCAAAGGAACGGCAGTTTGCTTTAATTCCCAGCAAGAAGCGATCGCAGGGATCGTAGGGCATAAAGTAAAAGCGGGTAATGTCGTGGTTATCCGCTACGAGGGTCCAAAAGGTGGACCGGGGATGCAGGAGATGCTTGCACCCACTTCACTCATTATGGGGATGGGGCTTGGCGAGAGCGTGGCACTCATCACCGACGGGCGTTTTTCGGGTGCAACGCGCGGGGCTTCGATAGGGCATGTTTCCCCCGAAGCTGCCGAAGGCGGGCTTATCGCGCTTATCGAAGACGGCGACGAGATCGAGATCGATGTCGATACGCACCTTTTACAGCTTAATGTCAGTTACGAAGTGCTTGAGCAAAGACGCCTGCACTGGAAACCTATTAAAAAAGAGATCACCTCAAAATGGCTTAAACGCTACTCTCTTTTGGTTTCTAACGCTTCCAACGGAGCCGCTTTAAAAACGGAGTTTTAAAAACCTTGGCATGTGGCTTACATGCCAAGAGGTAGAACAAATTTACAAAGGAAATTATTTTGAATGCAATCGCTATAAAACACAATAACGAGATTATAGATTTACAAACGGCAAAAGAGAAAGGGTTTGAGGGGGAACAGATTCTTCTTGACAACTCGGCGGAATCACTGGAAGTTTTACGCCACTCTACCGCGCACTTGATGGCACAGGCGATCAAGTCGCTCTATCCCGATGCAAAATTTTTCGTCGGACCCGTCGTAAAAGAGGGGTTCTATTACGATTTTAAAACCGAAGCGACAATCGGGGAAGCCGACCTTAAAGCGATCGAAAAAGAGATGCTGAGTATCGCCAAGAAAAAACAGGAGATCGAAAAATACGAAATCTCTATGGCGGAAGCAAAAGAGAAGTTTAAAAACGACCACCTCAAGCTTGCCGTCATGAGCCGTATCCCGAGCGATCGCGTAAGCATCTACAAACAGGGGGATTTTGAAGACCTATGCCGCGGACCGCATTTGCCAAACGTCGGTTTGATCCGTAACTTCAAACTCACAAAAATTGCAGGTGCGTATCTCGGAGGCGACGCGAAAAACGAGATGCTTACTCGTATTTACGGGATCGCTTTTGCCGACAAAGAAGCGCTCAAAGCCCACCTTGATATGATCGCCGAAGCGGAAAAACGGGATCACCGTAAAATAGGCGCAGAGATGAAACTTTTTACGTTCCGCGAAGAGGTGGGAGCAGGGTTTCCTATCTGGCTTCCTGCGGGAGGACGTTTGCGTTCACGCCTAGAGCAGCTTTTGTTTAAAGCACATCGTAAACGCGGGTATGAGCCTGTACGCGGTCCGGAGATGCTTCGTTCCGATTTATGGAAAGTTTCGGGACACTACCAAAACTACGGCGAAAATATGTATTTTACGAATATTGATGAGCTAGAGTTTGGCGTCAAGCCGATGAACTGCGTCGGACACATCAAAGTGTACGAAGAGGAGCTTCATTCCTACCGCGATCTGCCGCTGAAATATTTCGAGTACGGCGTGGTGCATCGCCATGAAATGACGGGAGCGCTTCACGGGCTTTTCCGCGTGCGCGAGTTTACCCAAGACGATGCGCATATTTTCTGTACGGTCGATCAAATCGAAGAGCAAATTATGGAAGTTATGGATTTTGTCGATAAGATCATGACGACATTTGCATTTGACTATAAAATTATGATCTCTACAAAACCTGAAAAAGCCGTCGGAGATGCACAAGTCTGGGAAAAAGCGGAAGCTGCACTTAAAGCTGCTATGGAAGCCAACAACTTACCCTACACTATTGATGAGGGGGGCGGGGCGTTCTACGGTCCAAAAATCGACATCAAGATCACCGATGCGATCGGGCGTGAGTGGCAGTGCGGAACCGTACAACTCGATAACAACCTCCCTGCGAGGTTTGAGCTTGAATACAACGGCGAAAACAACGACAAGATTCAGCCCGTTATGATCCACAGAGCGATTCTCGGTTCATTCGAGCGTTTTATCGGGATTTTGACGGAACATTACGCGGGAGAATTCCCGATGTTTATCGCCCCGACGCAGGTAGCTATCGTTCCCGTGGCGGAAAGTCATAAAGATTATGCTAAGGAATTATCAGATAAACTTATCGACATCGGAGCCGACAGCGAAATTTACGCGAGAAACGATTCTTTGAACAAAAGAATCAGAACGGCTGAGAAAACGCGTGTTCCTATGATCGTCGTCATTGGTGATGAAGAGATTGCAAACAGATCGGTAGCAATCCGCGACAGAAGAACGAGAGAACAATATAACATGAGTGAGGAGGATTTCTTGTCGCTTATTAAAACTAAAATAAATGAGGTAAATTTTTGAGCAAAAAAACAGACCGCGTCATTATGAATGACGATATTCGTGTGCCTGAGGTGCGTTGTAATGTAGATGGAGCAGAATCTTTGGGGATCATCTCGATCGATGAAGCTATGGAAAAAGCGAATGAATTGGGATTAGACTTGGTTCTCATCGCTCCTGATGCGAAACCGCCTGTTGCAAAAATCATGGATTACGGTAAGTACAAATACCAAGAAGAGAAGAAGCTTAAAGAGCAAAGAAAAAATCAGACGAAGATTGATATCAAGGAGATTAAGCTTTCGGTTAAAATCGCGGATAACGACGTAAACTATAAAGTCAAACATGCCAGAGAATTTTTAAGTGAAGGGAAACACGTGCGTTTCCGCGTCTTTTTGAAAGGGCGCGAAATGGCACATCCCGAAAGTGCGGAAGAGGTTCTTGCAAAAGTTTGGACGATGGTTGAAGATATCGCCGTAATGGATAAACCGCCTCGTTTAGAGGGGCGTTATTTTAATATGTTGGTAGTTCCTGCCAAATAACTCTCCCCTTTTTGTCCACATGCCAAGCTTTGGCATGTGGATTAGAAACTGATTTTCTCTCGTAATGCTTCCTCGCTGATAGCATCTTTTGCATATTTCACTACAATTATATTCTCCGTTTCATTGATATACCACTCTGTGATATGTTCGCTCTCCAAATTTGCTAGTTTTGCTAAATCGACCTTGGCATGTGGCATGTAGAGATGCCCGTAACGGGTCGGGTTGGAGAGTTTTAGGCTCCAAAGAAACCATAAAAACGTCACGACCGCAAGCACGACACCGATCGTCTCTCTTTGAGCATAATGAAGTAAAATCCCCGCGCTGATCCCCCCGATAAAGGTCATAAAATAAGCGATAGAATTGGAAAGTCCCAGTGCGGCCCCTTTTTGGTGCACTTTTGCAAATTTGCTGATCATCGACTGCACGAGCGGCTCCATCATATTAAACGCAATGAAGAAACATGCCACGCCTACGACAAAAACCCAAGAAGCGCTACTAAAAGCCATAATTAAAAATGAGACGAAAAAGAGCACTATCGAGAGGAGAAAAATCTCTCGCGGCTTATTCTTTTTTTCACCGAAAACCGCCGCGGGTCCCATTGCCAAAAGTCCTAAAACCATCGCGGGGATGTAAGCTTTGTAGAGTTCACTTTTCTCCCATCCGAAACTCTCGCTTGTCAAAAAGATAGGGATAAGTACGAAAGCAAAGGTCATAAGCCCTTTTTGCATCGCGTTGATAACGATCATTTGCAAAAGATTGGAGTCTTTTAAAATATCGAGCGTTTTGGATTTTTCATGGTAGGTATGCTTGATGCGCGGCGGCGTAGGAACTTTCGTAAAAAGGATAAATACGCTAAGAACCGCCAAACCCGCCGTGATAAAAAAGAGGGTATCGACGCCGTAGTTACCGCCGATAAGAGGACCCGCTACCATTGCCAGAGCGAAGCTCAGAGCGATTGAGCCGCCCATGATAGCCATCGCTTTGGCGCGCACCTCTTCGGCGACGAGATCGGAGATCATCGCCGTAATCACCGAACCGATAGCACCTGCACCCTGTAAAAAACGACCGAGCATAAGCGTATAGATATCGGTGGCAAATGCCGAGATAAGAGAACCGACGAAAAAGATGCTAAGACCGATAAGCAGGGTGGGTTTGCGCCCTATTTTGTCGCTGAGTTTTCCGAAAGGAACCTGAAAAGCGGCTTGGGTGAGAGCGTAGCCGCCTACCACGACACCTACAAGCAACGGCGTGGCATTTTCTAAAGAGAGCGCATAAACCGAAAGCATCGGCAAGACTAAAAACAATCCTAAAAATCCGAGGGATAAAATAGCAGATAGGGGGAAAACTTTTTTGAACATTGAGACCTCTTGTTATATAATGGCGCCATTATATTCAAACAAAAATTTATGCAACCTTTGTAGCCCTTTGTGGCGCGGGTTTAAAGTTACTTATAAGGAAATCGAAATTGAAACTGGTATTGGCAACCTCCAACAAGGGGAAAGTAAGAGAGATAAAAGCGTTGTGTCACGACTTTGAGGTGATCCCCTACAGCGATCTGATCGAGGAGTTTGAGATAGTAGAGGATGCCGACACTTTTAAAGAGAACGCGCTTATTAAAGCGCGTTCCGTATTTCACGCGCTGCAAGATCCCGATGTGGTAGTTTTGGCGGACGACAGCGGCATAAGCGTCGATGTTTTGGGCGGAGCCCCCGGAATCTACAGCGCACGTTATGCAGGTGCGGGAACAAACGACAAGCAAAATCTTCAAAAGCTCGTAGAGGCACTCAAAGCTCTTGGTGTAAGCGAATCGGGTGCACATTATACGGCCGCTATCGCGATCGTGACGAAAGATTTTGAACAAAGCGTTCACGGATGGATGTACGGCAAGGTGATAACAGAACCGAGAGGGGAAAAAGGGTTCGGGTACGACCCGATGTTTATCCCAGAAGGGTTTTCGCAGACGCTAGGGGAGCTTGACGATGAGATCAAGAAAAAACTTTCCCACCGCTCAAAAGCGCTCTCTTTGGCAAAAACGATTCTGCGCACCCTCTAAAAGTTAGAGCACTTTTTGGCTCATTTTATAGAAAGAATTTTCGAGTTTTTCTAAAAAATCATGGAGTTTTGATCTGAGTAACGTTTGCACGGTAACTCCTTAAAAGTAAATCTTTTAAAGAGAAGCAAATGTTGTTCCTTAAGTGAAAAAGAGGAGAAGCAAAGTTCCGAAAAGGATGCGGTAAATGCCGAACGCAACGAAGGTAAAACGCTCCAAAAACGCCAAAAAAAGTTTGATGGTGACGTAAGCCACAAGGAAGGAAACGACAAAACCGACACCCAACACAAGAAGGTTGTCGCTCGTAAAATCGTCATAGTGCTTGAGAAGATCGTAGGAAGTAACGGCAAACATCACGGGAAAAGCAAGCAAAAAACTAAACTCAGCGCTTGCTTTGCGGTTGAGCCCTACAAGAAGCGCACCGATGATCGTCGAACCTGCGCGGCTCATTCCCGGAATAAGCGCAAACATTTGAGCAAAACCTATGAGCATCGCCTGTTTTAGAGTTATTTTTTCTACGTCTGCAAGCATGGCATGTTCGTTTTTTATAAAGAATTTCTCTACTACTAAAAAAATCACCCCGCCGAGGATAAACATCCATGCCACGACTCCGACGCTAAAGAGTTCTTTGATCTGCGATGCGAACAAAAATCCTACCGCTCCGATAGGTACGAATGCAAGAAAAACCTTCGTCCAAAGATCGATTTTTTTGAGTGTAAATTTCTCTTTGTAACTACACACTACCGCCAAGATAGCACCGAATTGGATAATCACTTCGAAGGCTTTGTTGACGTGGTTTTGATCCACCCCCAAAAATTGGCTTGCGACGATAAGATGCCCCGTCGAGGAGATAGGGAGAAATTCGGTAAACCCTTCAATAATCCCTAAAATAATCGAGTCTGCAACCGTCATGGCAATCCTTTAAAAAAACGTGGTGCCATTTTAGCGAAGAGTTGTTAAGAATCTAAAGAGTCGCTTCAACTTTCTTCGATATAATTCGAGGTTTGAAAATATTTTACACGCAGGAATAATCCACATGCTACTTTTTACTCCCGGCCCGACTCCGGTTCCTCAAAATGTTCGTAATGCTATGAGTGTTGAGACGATGCACCATCGTACTCCCGAATTTGAAGCGATTTTTGAAAAAACAAGAAAAGCATTGTTCAAGCTTTTCGGAAGCGACGAGGTGGTGATGCTCTCCTCAAGCGGAACGGGTGCGATGGAAGCAGCGGTAACAAACCTTTGCCACCATACCCTGCTCAACGTAAACTCGGGAAAATTCGGCGAGAGATTCGGTAAAATCGCCGTGGCATGCGGACTAAACAACGTAGAGATCAAAAACGAGTGGGACACGCCCGTAAGCGTCGACGACATCTTACATGCCATAAAAACCAACCCGAATATCGATGCGATTGCGGTGCAAATCAGCGAATCGGCAGGGGGATTGCGCCACCCCGTAGAGGCGATCGCCAAAGCGGTAAAAGAGTTTAACCCCGATATTATGGTGATTGCCGACGGGATCACGGCAGTGGGCGTGGAAAAAATCGACATCACGCATATCGACTGTTTGATCGCGGGGAGCCAAAAAGCGTTGATGCTCCCTCCGGGACTTGCGATTTTAGGTTTGAGCAACAAAGCGCTCGAGAAGATCGGAAGCGGCAAAGGGTACTATTTTAACCTTGCAACCGAGATCAAAAACCAAAGAAAAAACACCACGGCATGGACGGCGGCAACGACGCTAATTATCGGGCTTTTGGAAGTTTTAGAGACGATCGAAAAACAAGGCGGCATCGAGAAACTGTTTCTAGACACCGACCGTCGCGCCAAGGCGACGCGCGCGGCACTTGAAGCGATCGGATTGCACGTATATCCGAAAAATCCTGCGACATCTATGACGACGATCGACGATGCGGATGCTTCGCAGATCAGAAAAATTCTTCAAAACGATTTTGACGTCAACGTAGCGGGCGGACAAGACCATTTGGCGGGAAAAATTTTCCGTATCAACCATATGGGACTTATCCCCGCGTACGAAACGGCATGGGTCGTCAATAGCGTAGAGCTGGCACTTAGCAAACTCGGGCGTAGAAAATACGACGGAGAGGCAAATAAGATTTTTAACGAAATCCTGTTTGGAAACTAAAGAGAGATTATGATTTTAGAACATGAGATACCTAACGGCTCCAAGCTTTACTTCGGCAAAAGTGCCAAGGTAAAACGGGAGATAGAGAAAGTTGCAAGCGACATCTTGTATAAAAACGGTTTCGAGGAGATCGTTACCCCGTTTTTTTCGTATCATCAACATATGAGTATCGCTGATGCAAAAGAGTTGGTTAGGGTCAATGATGAAAAAAATCACAATATTTCCCTGCGAGCGGATTCGACGATCGACGTCGTACGTATTATCGAAAAAAGGTTGGGGCGCAACACGGAGCATAAAAAATGGTTTTATATCCAGCCCGTTTTTCGCTTTCCGACTTTGGAACAATACCAAGTAGGGGTAGAGTATATCGGGGAAAAGAAACTCTCTCGCGTGATGAATATTGCTTTGGAGATTTTGGAAAATCTTGAGGTAGAGCCCCTCGTACAGATTTCCAACATAAAAATCCCGCAGCTTTTGGTTGGCATGTTCGAGAGTTTGGAACTTGACGATTTTCGTCATCTCAATATCGAGAAATTTTTAAGTCTCAACGTCGATTGGCTCACGCAACTTGTTTATTTGCAACACGTAGAATCGCTCGATGCAATTTTAGGAAGCGTCCCCGAGGCGATTAGAAAAGAGCTTGTAAAGATGCAAGAGCTTGCTTCGGAGATTTCGTATAAAAACGTAGTGCTGGCACCTATCTATTACTCCAAAATGCTCTACTACGACGAGCTTTTCTTTAGGGTGATAGACAAGAACGAAGTGTACGCACGCGGCGGACGGTATAAAAACGCAGAGGAGCGATCCGTAGGGTTTGCAATCTACACGGATGTGCTATGCGAAGCATTAACAAAATAGGAAAAAGGTAAAGATTGATGAAAGCAGACGTAATCGTTGGAATTCAGTGGGGAGACGAAGGAAAAGGGAAGATTGTCGACAATCTTGCTCAAAAATACGACATGGTATGTAGAAGCCAAGGGGGACACAACGCAGGACACACTATCTGGGTTGAGGGAACACGTTATGCGTTGCATCTAATTCCCTCGGGCGTTTTAAACCCCAAAGCGATCAACGTTATCGGGAACGGCGTCGTGCTTTCTCCCGAATCGATCATTAAAGAGATGACGCAATTTGAAAATTTAGAGGGGCGTCTTTTTATATCGGATAAAGCGCACTTAAATCTTCCGTACCATTCTTTGATCGACCAAGCACGTGAAAAACTCAAAGGGGATAAAGCGATCGGAACGACCGGAAAAGGGATCGGACCTGCCTATTCGGATAAGATTAACCGTGTCGGACACCGCGTCGGGGAACTTTTAAATCCTGCAAAACTTTGCAGTTCTATTTTAGATGCTTTTGAGCAAAACAAAGCGATTTTCGAGGTTTTGGGGATTGCAACGCCGAACAAAGAAACGCTTTTGTCGGAGCTGGAAGGGTATAGCAAAAAGCTTGCTCCTTTTATTACAAACACCACAAACATGGTTTGGAAGGCGCTTGACGAAGAGAATAAGAGAGTTCTTTTAGAGGGTGCACAAGGAACGATGCTCGATATCGATCACGGAACCTACCCGTACGTGACATCTAGTTCTACCGTAAGCGCGGGTGCTTGTACGGGACTCGGGCTTAATCCTAAAGATATAGGTAAAGTTACGGGGATCGTAAAAGCGTATTGTACGCGTGTAGGAAACGGACCTTTCCCGAGTGAAGATTTAGGAGAGGACGGTGCGAAAATGCGTGAGCAGGGGCATGAGTTCGGTACGACTACGGGAAGACCGCGCAGATGCGGATGGTT
>JAQUCZ010000022.1 GCA_028685945.1 Sulfurimonadaceae bacterium
AAAAATATCTTTTTGCTGGTCGTTGTACTCCGTTTGCATTGCATTGATACTTTTGTTGATAAGCTGCCCCGTTGCTACGAAAGAGCTGTTAAGCCCCGTTTTGTTGATGCGTCGGAAGTATTTGTTCTTGCTCGCGTATTCGATCGAGGTGTTGATTTCGCGGGTGAACGACTCGAGTTGGTCGAAAAGGTCGTTGATGTTCCATGCCAAGTCGGCAAGCTCGCCGCCTGCTTTTATATTGTGCTGGCGGTTTTCAAAATTACCGTTTTTTGCCTGAGCGATAATGTCGGAAGATTTCGTGATGGTGTCGCGGGTGATTTTTATCTGCTTGTAGGCGTAGATCGCGATGGCGATATTGGCGATATTGAACAAAAACGTCACGAGATGGAACTCGAAAAAGACCGCAGAGATTAAAAGCCCTAGACCTACAACGGTAATATGAGCATAGTTGGAGTAGTGAAGTTTAGAAAGAGAGGATAAATTGGTCATATTCCATTCCTTTTTCGGCTAAGAGGTCGTTGAGCATTTTTTCGCTTGCGGCGATTCCTCCGCTTCTTTCGGCAGCAAGAAGCTGCTTATAGAGAGGGATAATAAAATCGAGCGATTCTTTGGAGGGTTTGCGGCGTGCGGAGTGGTAGCCAATCACCTTCTTGTCGTAAAACGAGGGGGTAACGTTTGCCATAACCCAGTAGTAAGAGCCGTCGGTACAAAGGTTTTTAACATACGCGTGGATCTCTTGGTTGCTTTTTATGTAGCTCCAAAGCATCTTAAAGATGATCTTTGGCATGTCGGGATGGCGGATGATGTTGTGGGGTCTGCCCAAAAGCTGATCTTCGCTCAGCTCCACGATCTCCATAAAAGCACGGTTGGCGTAGGTGATAATCCCCTTGGTGTCGGTCTTCGTGACCAAAAGGGTATTGGCATCGAAAATTTTTTCGTTGTTGCGCGGCGTGACGTTCATACGTTTCCTTTACTCGTCGATTGGTGTGCGTGACATGGTTCGCAGTAAAAAGTACCCTACCAAACCTGCACACAAAGAAGCAAAAAGTATCCCAACTTTTGCTTGGAAGATAAGCGCATCGTTTCCTGCAAAGGCAAGGTCGGCGACGAAGATCGACATTGTAAACCCGATCCCCCCTAAAAATGCGACCCCGAATACCTGCATCATCGTAGAGTTTTCGGGAAGTTTTGCAATGCCGAGTTTAATGGCAACCCATGCGGTTCCTGCTATCCCGATCACTTTGCCCAAGATAAGCCCTGCGATAATCCCGAGCGATACGGGTTCTAAAATGGTGCTGCCGATAGAGGAGAAATCGATAGAGATCCCTGCATTGGCAAGTGCAAAGAGGGGGATCACCACCAAACTCACGGGAAGATGGAGCGAGTGCTCAAGCTTGGAAGCAGGGGAGCTTACCGCATCTACCTTGTCTTTGATGTTTTGTAAAATCGCTTTTTGCTTTTCGTGCAACCCGTCGTTTTTCACGCAGCAGTAGTTATCGTACTCCTCAAGGAGGTTTTTGGTGTGAAACGTGAACCCTTCGGGCATCAGTTTAGGACGGGTAGGGATTGCCATAGCCGCAATAACACCTGCAATCGTGGCATGTACCCCCGATTGGAGCATAAAGTACCACATAAAAAGCCCTACCACAAAGTACGCAAGAGAGTTGTGGATACCGAAGCGGTTCATTGCGATCATCGTTAAAAACGGTACGAGCGCCAAAAAGAGGAAGTGTAGATGAATCTCTTCGGTATAAAAAAGAGCGATCACGATCACCGCACCCAAGTCGTCAACGATCGCCAAGGCAACCAAAAAAGTTACCAAAGGCGTTGAGACGCGGTTACCTAAAAGAACGAGTGCGCTGATGGCAAAAGCGATGTCGGTCGCCATCGGGATACCCCAGCCGTTTGCCCCCTCACCGCCGTAGTTGATCGAGAGGTAGATGAGTGCAGGCAGCACCATCCCGCCGATCGCCGAGAGAATAGGGAGCATCGCTACTTTGATGTTGGAGAGTTCGCCGATAAGGATTTCGCGCTTGATCTCAAGCCCTACGATAAAGAAAAAGATCGCCATCAGTCCGTCGTTGATCCAGTGGTGGATGCTATGGGAGAGTTCCCAAGAACCCAAAGAGAGCTTAACGTAAGTGTGAAAAAGGTGCAAATACGATTCCGCCAAAGGGGAGTTTGCAAGGATGAGCGCCAAAACGGTGGTCATCATCAAGACAAGTCCCGTCGTGGTCTGGGCGTGGATAAAGTGTTCAAACGGGGTGGCGATACGGTTAAATGCCTTCTCCCAAGGTGCGTAGATTTTCATGGTGTCTCCTTAGAACATGTGTTTTGTGGAAGTGGAAATATGGCTGAGTTGGTTTGCCGCATCGATATGCCCGTTGCGCAGCGCTTTTTTCCAAAATTTTTGTGCATTTTCGACGCTTTTTGCAACGCCGTCGCCGTGGAAATACATGAGCCCTATGAAATACTGCGCTTCGGCATTGTTCTCGTATGCCGCCGCATCGTAGAGTGCGTCAAAGGCTTCTTTGAATCTTCTTTCGTTGTAGAGTACGTAGCCCTCGTCTACCGAATGTTGCATGATTATTCCCTTTGTAAATTTGAGATCGATTATAGCAAAGTAGAACCCATATAGAAGTAAAACAGCGCAAATAGCCCATTTTTTAAACCCAAAACGTAACAAGAACAAGGCGGTGCAAACTTAAAAAAACTAAGTATAATTTGCGCTATGAATTTAGAACAACTACGCAACAAAACCGTATTACTTTTGGGAAAAAGCCGCGCTTTTGCGTCGGATGAGTTTGAGGAGCAGCTGCGCTTGCATGCCATAGCTTTGGTGCGCGACTCGGATACAAACAAAGAGCCTTTTGCGCTGATAATCGAGGGGAAGATGATGAGCCCCTACGAGCAGCAGGCAAGCGATGCTTTGTACGAGAAAAAAGCGGCACCTTTTATCGGTATCGATCCTTTTGAGGAGCTGCTTGCGCGCAACATCAACGAAGAGAGCCTGCTTATGGCGCTCAAACTCGGTCGCGACAAAGAGCGCCTCTTGGCATTTTTAAAAAACGGCGCTCTTAGCGATAGATTTTTTTTGCGCCTTGTAAAACTGTATGACTTTAACGGCGAAGATTTTTTTGAAAACGATGCCAACCGCGACGTTACCGCGGCACTTATCGAGAGGTTTTACGAAAATATCGAGCGCAACCATAATGTCCAGTATGCAACGCTGGGGCTTATGCACCTTGTAGCGCAAACCTCCGAGCCTCTTCTTTTGGAAACCCTCGTCTCTCTTGAACCGTTGCGCAAAGCGCTGCAAAACGAGGAGAAAAGTGCGAACGTTTCTATTTTGCTCTCGATCGCTTCGCGTCCTGCGGCATCGCAGGAGATTTTGGGGCTATTCGTCAAAAACGGCTCTTTGGCGCTGCAAAAGATCGTCGCTTGCAGAGAAGATTGCCCGAAGCGGCTTCAGGAGAAGCTTTACGAGACCAAAGAGAAGCAGATACGGGAGTGTTTGAGCAAAAACCCCGCGCTCACTTTAGAACTCTCGCAAAAACTTTTGCCTGAATACGGCGCAAATATAGCGGCGCACCGAGTGCTTGATAGGGAGTTTTTTGAACTCTTTTTCGAGGGGTTTGCCCCCTCTTTGGCATCGAATCTCTCGCTTGATGCGTGGATGCAGCAGCGTTTGTTTGAAAAGGGGGATTTTGAGGTACTTTACGCCTTGGCATGTAATAAGGCGCTTGAAGCGAATCTTTGGGAGAGGCTCTTTGAAAAAGGGGACGTAAAAATATCCGAAGCACTTTTTGCCAACGAAGCCGCACCGCAGGAGAAACTACGAGATACTCTTAAAGAGGAGCGTTACCACGAAGCCTTGGCATGTAACGGTAATAGTCCCAAAGATGTGCTTCAGGAACTCTCGCACAGCCAAAACCCCGAGGTGCTCCAAGCGCTTGCCAAAAACGAAAACACCCCTATCGAGGTGCTCTACCAGTTAGGGCTTGAGAGCCGTTTTGAGCGCTTTGTCAAAGAGAACAAAACATTCGGTAAACATATTCAAACCCACAACATCGGTTGGCAGGTATAAGGAGAAAACTATGAAACCCTCAGAACTCACGAGTATTATCGCACGCCTAAGCGCACAAAACGTTCCGATCTTTGTGTGGGGCGCCCCGGGGATCGGCAAATCCTCCATCGTCAAACAGATCGCAAAAGATCGAAACATCGGGTTTATAGATTTGCGCCTCTCTTTGATGGATCCTACCGATCTTAAGGGGATTCCGTTTTACGACAAAGAGTCCCACACCGCGCTTTGGGCGCCTCCCGCTTTTTTGCCCAGAGAGGGGGAGGGGATTTTGTTTTTGGACGAGCTTAACACCGCGCCCCCGAGCGTACAAGCTTCGGCGTACCAGCTCATCCTTGATCGTGCCGTGGGGGAGTATAGCTTGCCCGATGGGTGGGCGATCGTCGCGGCAGGAAACCGAGAAGGGGATCGCGGGGTAACCTACCGTATGGCATCACCCCTTGCAAACCGATTTGTCCATTTGGAGATGGAGGTCGATTTGGAAGATTGGCGCATGTGGGGGTACAAAAGCGGGCTTGACGAGAGGATTATCGCCTATATAGGGTATAAAAACGAACACCTGTTCATGTTTGACCCCAAAAGCGAAGTAAAAAGTTTTGCAACCCCCAGAAGCTGGGAATATGTCGATGCGATTTTAAAAAGTTCACTCGAACCTTCATTGCTTCTTGATGCGATCGCGGGAGCGGTGGGCAAAGAGGTGGCGGTAGGTTTTTTGAGTTTTGCAAAAGTTGCGGCAAAACTTCCCGACATAGAAAATATCTTGGCATGCGGCGAGGGGGCGTATAGCGATGAGGTGGATGTGCTCCATGCCATAAGCACGGGACTGGTAAGCGGGTATTTGCAAGACCAAAGCGAGGAGAGGCTTGAAAACCTCGTGCGTTATCTTTTGGAACTAAAACCCGAATTTTCGGTGATGTGTATGCAGGATTTACAAAGAAGCGGCGTGCGAGCGGAACATGCCAAGAGTTTCGAGGCATGGGTAAAACGTTTTAGCTATCTTTTGGCGTAAAGGTTTGTTTCTCTTGGCATGTGCCAAGAGTTAGGTTCTAAAAACCTCTAGTTTGCTGTTTAATTCTTCCGTCATAGAGTTGAGATGTTCCGCAGCAGCGGCGATCTCTTCGACGTTTCTTGCATTGGTAGCGGAGATTTCATTGATAGCAGAGACTTTATGCGCGATATCTTCGACGTTTTTCCCCGTCTTTTCAAAATCACGTACCGTTTTATCGTTTGCCTGAACCGCCAAGTTCACGATCTCGACGCTTTCGTTGATTTTAGCTTCCACCTGCGAAGCAGCCGTTGCAAGTGCCTGAATCTCTTCGGAGTTTTCACTCATTTGCGTACTTGCATCCATAATAGACTGTACTATGACGTTGATAGTAGCATTGATCTCAACCAAAGATTTTTGCGTACGTTCTGCAAGTTTTCTTACTTCATCGGCAACAACCGCAAACCCTCTTCCGTGTTCCCCTGCACGCGCCGCTTCGATAGCCGCATTGAGTGCAAGAAGATTGGTTTGGTCTGCAATATCGCTAATCACTTCAAGCACCGCTTTAACTTGGTTCGCATCATTAGAGAGTGTAGTCATTTTATGGGAAAGCTCCACTTCGGTTTGTGCCGTCTCTTGCACTTTTGCATTCATAGCGATCATCTCGCGACGTGCAACACTTAAGTTTTCGTTTGCTTTAATGATTTCTTTTTTACTCTCTTGCGCATCGGAGATAGAAGTGCTTATCTCCTCTTTAATTCTCACCGCACGATCGTTTGCTTCTTGGGTTACCGTTACCGATTTTTCGACATTGTTTCCAACACCCAAAGCGGTCGTAGAGAGCTCATGGGCAATCGAAGCGTTCTCATTCGAAGAGCGCTTGGTGTTGTCGATGAGATCGTGGAGTTGTGCCAAAAGGGTATTAAAACTTCGCGCCATTTCGCTGATCTCTAAGGGGGCATTTTGATCGACATGCTTGGTAAGATCGTTGTTGGAAGCGATGATATTGATGTCGGATTTAAACTTTTCGATAGGTTTGATAAGGCTTGCATTTGTTACGGCGATAGCGATGAGAATCACGATAACCAAAACTATTACGGACCAAAGAACAATCGAATTGCGCAGGCGGTTGGGCGCTTCTAAAACCTCCGCTTCATCAATCTCGGAGACGATAGCCCACGTTACCCCCGAACCGATATGAAGGGGTGCAAAGGAGGAGAGAACGAGATTGCCGTTATAGTCTTCGATCACTTTCGTGCCGCTTTTGCCCTCAAAAACGCTGCGGGTTGCTTCGGTTTCGATTTTTCCCGTTTGCGGGTTGGCAAAAGAGGCGCGGATGGAGTGGTTTTTAGGGCTTAGATAGCTGTCGCTACGCATAAGAAAATCGCTGCCGACGAGATAATCCTCTTGTGTTTTGCCGTAGCCGTGGCGGGTTTCCATGATCTGCGTTATCGATTTATCGCTGATTTGCAGCACTAAAACAACGGGATAGTCTCCGTACATCTCAACCTGTTTGGCGATAAACATCGCAGGTTCGCCGTTGCTTGCTGCGTAGGGCTGCATATCGAGGATCACGCTCTCTTTGGTCGTAAGCGCTTGGTTGAAGATTTTTGCCAAAGAGCTTGTTTTGTATTTTCCCGTTTTAAGGTTGGTTCCGTAGTCGCTCTCTTTTGCGGCGGTATAGATCACACGCCCCGTGGCGCTTTCAATGAGAAGAATGTCGTAGTAGCCGTAGGTTTTGACGTAGTTTTGAAAAAACGATTCAAACGCGCCGGTCGATCGTTTGACGCGTATATCGTCGATGGGAAGGTCGCTTTTAGGGTCGAAATCTGCTTCCTCGAAGAGGTTTTCCATGTCGTTGTAAAAGAGTTTAAGCACCTGTGTTTTGGATAAAACTTCGATATCGGCATATTTTTTTTCAAAAAACGCCTCGATGTTGCTTTTTTTCGCTTCGTTTGCGTTGGCAAGTCTGTTGTAGCTTGCCTCCATAAGCGTTGTTTTGATTTCGGTGACGCTAATGAGTGCAACGATAAAAACAAGGGCGATAAGCGAAAACGCCAAAAGGGCTAAAATACGGTATTTGATAGAGAGGTTTTGCATACGAATGCCTTTGACAATGGGATGAAAATATAGAAACACTTTAGCAGAAACTTTTTAGATATTATCTTAAATGATGTGGCACACTTTATGAGCAAAGCCAATAAAGTGGCAGGGACAGATGTCCCTACAACCCCCTAAAGCTACCCGTATCTGACGGATACGGGAGAAAAATTGACCTTACACGCTTTATGCGTAAGTATATAAATCGTAACCTTTAGGAAATAATTGCAGAGGTCAAAAAAGATCGGCATGGCCGAAAAAAATCTCTTTGGAGGGGTCTTTGCGCATCGATTCCAGAATTTTTTTCGCTTTTTGTTTGGTCGGCAGATCGAAATAGATTAGCATGTTGCGCGAAAAAATGTAGTCGAATTTCCCCAGCATCGTAAATTCGTGGTCAAAAATATTCATCACTTTAAATGCGACGAGGTTTTTGACACTCTCTTTAAGGTCGTAGCGATCTTCGTTTTTGTCGAAATATTTATACAACACGTCCCCCAAAAGGTTTTTGACGTTGCGTTCCCTGTAGGAGGCGATTTTTGCTTTTTCGATGGCGCGGGAGTTGATGTCGATCCCCGTGATATGAAAACGCGTAGGGGGCACCCCCGCTTCCAAAAGAGCGATGGCGATCGAGTAGCTCTCCTCCCCCGTGGCACACGGCGCGCAAAGGATCGAGACGGGAGAACTCTGCTCTTGAACAAGCGAGACCAGTTCGGCAATCTGTTTGAACTCTCTGTAAAAAAAGGTTTCGTTGGTGGTGAGATGGTTGATAAGCTCTTGCTTGAGTGTTTCGTCGCGGGTTATTTTTTCGAGCAACTCTTCGTAGGAGTAGATATCTCTTTGGCGGCAAAAACTTTTGGTTTTGCTCTCTAAAATAGAGAGTTGTTTGTCAAACGTTACGCCGCTAAGGGTTTTAAAAAAATCGGCGACTTTGGAAATATCTCTAAAGTTTTCGCTTTGCGATACGCTCTCTTGCTCCTCGCGGGAGGTCTCTTTTTTTGGAAAAAGCCAGCTAAACATCTATTACGCTCCGAATTGTTTGATAATCTCTATAATCTCGTGCAGGTCTTTGGCATGTATGTTCGCTCCGCGCTCTTTGGCACGTGCGGGCATTCCGTAGACCACCGCGGTTTTTTCGCTCTCGGCGATACAACGTGCCCCCTCTTGTTCGAGTCGGACACACCCATCCACCCCGTCGTCTCCTATCCCCGTGAGGATAAACGCGAGTATCTCGCATCTGCCTACAAAGTGCGCCGCAGAGAGGAAAAGGGTGTTTATGTCGGGATTGAAATGGGCGTGAGGATTGGTTTTGATGCAAAACGTCAGGTGCTCGCCGTTTTGAATAATCTCGGCATGTTCGGAGACGATATAAAGACAGCCTGCGTGCAGCGTATCCCCTTCGCGTGCCTGAGAAACAGTAAGTTTGCTTCTTTCGTTAAGTCTTTTTGCAAAACTGGGGATAAATTCATTTCCCATATGTTGGGCGACGACGATGGATGCTCCAAAGTTTTCGGGCAGCACCGTCGCAATTTTTTCTATGTGGGCAGGTCCCCCCGTGGAGGCACCGATGAGGATGAGTTTCTTAGGTTCTAAATATTTCAAGTTTTGCGTTTAATTCTTCCGTCATAGAGTTAAGGTGTTCCGCGGCAGCGGCGATCTCTTCGACGTTTCTGGCGTTGGTAGCGGATATCTCATTGATAGCAGAGACTTTATGCGCGATATCTTCGACGTTTTTGCCTGTTTTCTCAAAATCACGTACGGTTTTGTCGTTCGCGGCAACCGCATGATTGACGATCTCCACGCTTTCGTTGATTTTAGCTTCTACCTGCGAAGCTGCCGTAGCAAGCGCTTGAATCTCTTCGGAGTTCTCACTCATCTGCGTACTTGCATCCATAATAGACTGCACGATTACGTTGATAGTAGCATTGATCTCCACAAGAGATTTTTGCGTACGTTCCGCCAGTTTTCTTACTTCATCCGCAACAACCGCAAACCCTCTTCCGTGTTCCCCCGCACGTGCCGCTTCGATAGCCGCATTGAGTGCAAGAAGATTGGTTTGGTCTGCAATATCGCTAATCACTTCAAGCACCGCTTTAACTTGATTTGCATCGCTTGAGAG
>JAQUCZ010000023.1 GCA_028685945.1 Sulfurimonadaceae bacterium
TTTAAAAAAGATGAAAGGACGTAAAATCTTTTTTGAGTCTTAGCCAAAGCTAAGGCGATAAAAAGTTTTATGGCATGTCGCTTTTTTAAACCCTCCCGTAGGGCTTTACAAAGAGATCCACACTCGGTGTTGCCCCTTTTCGCCTTAGCTTCGGCTAGGGCTTCAAAGGGTCGCCTTGATTGTGAACCTCTTTGTAAAGCTGAAGTTGGCTAGGGTTTTTAGATGTGCCCTTAAGTTAAGCTTACACTAAAACACATATCTTCTAATTAAGAGTAAAATTATCCGATTTCAAATATACTTCCCGCACAACTTAAAAAAAACAAAAAAAGGAGCCAAAATGGCAACTACAAAATTCAAGGGTACAGACGTAGAACTTTTAGGAAACCAAGTAAACGTAGGTGATAAAGCGCCTGAAGTTACTGTAGTAAATTCAGCTGGTTTGGCTGACGTAGTAGTGGGTGGAGCACAAGGTGTTAAACAACTTATCATCGTTGTTCCTTCATTGGATACAGGTGTATGTGCTACTGAAACTCGTAACTTCAACGCAAAAGCTGCGAACTTAGAGGGTGTTAAAACTACCGTTGTTTCTATGGACTTACCTTTTGCTGCAGGACGTTTTTGTTCAGCTGAGGGGATCGATAAATTAACTGTTGCTTCAGACTTCAGAAACAAAGATTTCGCTAACGCATACGGTGTATTACTCGGCGGTTCAGTACTTGCTGGTGTTACCTGTCGTGCTATCTTCGTTGTAAACGAAGAAGGTATCGTAACATACAAAGAGATCGTTCCTGAGATCACTGAAGAGCCACAATACGAAGCTGCTCTTAACGCTGTAAAATAGTCATTTTCTCCTCCTAGATAAAATTTCACGAGCCGCTCCATTGCGGACGGCTCACAAAGCAAGTGTAACTTGTTTCTTCTCTCCTTCTTGTGTTGTAAGAGGCGCTAAAAACAATTCCCGAATTTTAGTTTGCCTCTTGTGACCTTTACCATCAAGATACTTTATCCCAATATCTGCTATAATCGTTCCAATCAAATGAGGGAGTTTTCTATGAAAAAAATAATCAAAAGTATGGCATGTGCGCTTATTTTGGCAGCTACGGCGCAAGCGGATTTCGTGCGGGTAGAACTCGGTGCGGGTGCTTGGATGCAAGAGCCAAAAGGCGGCATTACGGCAGATGGCAGCGGTTTTACGGGGAGTGATCTCTCAAAAGAGGATAGCAGTACCAAAGGGTATGCATGGATCTTAGTGAAACATTTTGTTCCCGTAGTGCCTAATCTGCGCCTTGAGTATGCAGAGGTGAGCAACGAGGGTATTGCAAGCGGAACCTTTAAAGATTTTACTGCAAGTACGTCGCCTTCAAGCTTAGAGATGAAGCAGTATGATGTGATCCCTTACTACAACCTTTTGGACAACACGGCGTGGATCACTCTTGATGTGGGGCTTGATATTAAAGTGATGGATACTACGTACGAGGTGCAAAACGTAACGGGTTATACGAGTGCAAACTACACCGAATCAAAAACCCTCGCGCTGCCTCTTGGCTACGTACGCGGACGCGTTCAAATCCCTACAACCGACATCGGCATAGAGGCGGACGTGAAATATGTAAGCTACAGCGATTCGACCGCTTATGATGTGCGTGCGAAAGTCGATTACACCTTTGATATTACGCCGCTGATCCAGCCTGCGATCGAAGTGGGATACCGCATGCAAAAATACGAAGTGGACGAACTCTCCGATATTAAGCTTGATTTGGAGTTTGCAGGATTCTACGCGGGAGCGATGCTGCGCTTTTAGCACATCAAGTTTAGGATGATGGAAAGTTATAGATTCCCTCATTCCGAACTTGATTCGGAATCTCTTGGTGTTTTATCCCCTTTTTAAGGGTGAAGAAGCCTCAAAATACCCTTGTTCCAAAACCTCTATCTCACACTCAAGCCAAATCCCAAACTCTTCGTACACCCTTTTTTGCGCCTCTTGCATCAAAAACAGCGCGTCGCCAAAAGCACCGCCGCCGTGGTTGACCAAAAAGTTGGCATGTACCGAGCTAAACTCCATCGCCCCGCGGCGTTTCCCTTTAAGCCCTACCGCTTCTATGAGCCGCCCAGCATAATCTCCCTGCGGATTTTTAAAGCAGCTTCCCGCACTCGGCGTGCTCGGCTGGTTGGCGCGCATCTTGTGAAACATTGCAACCAAAGCGGGGTCAAACCCTTCGCTAACGCTAAACGAGGCTTGTAAAACGGGGTCGGCTATGTCGGTGGTTCTGTAGCCGTAGCGGATCTGCTCTTTTGGGACAACCCCTTGGCATGTGGTGATTGTGAGAAGTTTGGTAAATATCTCCCACTCTTTAAGCCCCGCGTTCATCTTCACGATCCCCCCTAAAGTTCCGGGAAGATGGGAGAGAAACTCTAATCCCGTGAGGTTGTTTTTTTTGCAAAACGAGGCGATTTTTCCCGAGGGGGTTGCGGCACCGATTCGTAAAATGTTTTCTTCAAGCTCGATAAAATCGTACTTTTTGCTAAGCATCATAAGCGGCGGAGGGTTATCCCCTATAAGGATATTGTTGCATGCGCCTATGAGATAGGCATCTTTGGGGTAGTCGCACCCCTCGATGATGAAAACCTCGTGTGCACCTCCTAGTTTCATGGAGGAGAATTTGGAAAAGTTGATCGTTTTTGTCGCCATTATTCGATGAAAGTGGGGATCATGTTAAATATCTCCACCGAAAAGTCGGTCATGGAGTTGAGCATCCACGGCATCGTGAGGATGATGACGATCACGACCCCGATGATCTTAGGGATGAAAGAGAGGGTCATTTCGTTGATTTGGGTGGTTGCTTGAAAGATGCTTACCGCTAGACCCAAAAGCATCCCCGTAAGCAGACCGGGAAGCGCCAAAAGCAAAGCGATCTTAAAAGTTTCTACGCCGAGTGCAACAAGTTTTGCTTCCATCATTTTCTCCTAAGAAAATCTAAGTTCATTATACTCAGCAGGTATGAGATAATCTTCGACTTTAACAAGTGTATCGTAAAAACCGTGAGCAAAGCCGAGTTCATAAAGTTTGTCGATCGCCTTGTATTGTAAAGGGCTCAGCTCGACAGAGTCGTCGTTGGCGTAAAGTTCGAGATATTTCTCCAACGTGGGTGCGTCGATGCGCACAAGATTGCGTTCAAGAAGCATTTGAGAGAGGCGCTCTTTGTGCTCCCGTGCAACGCGTACCGCTTTTGTAAGGGTCTCTTCGTACGCTATTGCCTTGGTCAAGGGAAGAGAGCGGCGGATCGCCATGCCGCCAAGGGGCAGAGGGAGACCGCCGCCTGAGAGTTCTTGCCAGATATCCCACATCTCACGCTCCACCTCAAGCGCATCGTCGTACGTTAAGATAGATTCGTGGATCAGCACCCCCGCATCGACCGTGCCGTTTAAAACCGCCTCTTCGATCTCCAAAAAGTTCATGTAGGTGATGCGGGCATCGGGGTAGGCGATGCGAAAGAGCATCGCGTTGGTGGTATGTTTGCCGCTGAGCGCCACTTTGAAATTACGTTTAAGCTTGCTTCCCTTTTTTTTGATGATCTTAGGGCCGTACCCCTCTCCAAAACTCACCGCCGTACGCAGCGGGGCGTAATCTTCTCGTATGTGTGGATAAAGCGCAAAGCTGATCGCTACGATGTCGTAGGCACCTTCTAAGGCATCTTCGTTGAGGGTTTGGATATCCTTGGCGATGTTATCAAACGCAACGTTTGGCATGTCGACCCATCCGAATTTGATGGCGTAGTACATAAAAATATCGTCCGCGTCGGGAGAGTGTGCTATGAGAGTTTTTTTCAAATCTAGATCCGTTTGTAAACAAATTGGCATGTGCCGTAAAAAAATAATCTACATTTTAACCAATTCAGGATAAAATTTCACCCTTATTTCTCTTGATGCTTCGTGCGAAAGATGCAATAACAAGAAAAAAATATGACAATTTGAAATATTTTTAATCCTTCTTGAGAAAATGTCATACAATGGTCGAAAATCAACATAAGTGAGCCGAACATGGACGCGAATAAACAAAAATCATTAGACTTAGCGATGAAGCAGATCGACAAGACCTTTGGAAAAGGTGCGCTTATGCGCTTGGGCGATAAAGAGATTATGCCTATCGAAGCGATCAGTACGGGTTCTTTGGGATTAGACCTTGCCCTTGGGATAGGCGGGGTACCTAAAGGGAGAATTATCGAGGTATACGGACCCGAGAGTTCGGGGAAAACTACTTTGGCGCTTCAGATTACGGCAGAGTGTCAAAAAGAGGGGGGCGTGTGTGCATTTATCGATGCCGAACACGCGCTTGACGTTGCCTATGCGAAAAACCTCGGCGTCGACGTCGACAATCTGTTGGTTTCCCAACCCGATTACGGCGAACAAGCGCTTGATATCGTAGAGACTATCGCACGAAGCGGCGCGGTTGATCTTATCGTCATCGACTCGGTAGCGGCATTGACTCCAAAGTCAGAGATAGAGGGGGAGATGTCGGATCAAAACGTGGGTGTACAGGCACGTTTGATGTCCAAAGCGCTTCGTAAACTTACGGGTATTTTGCATAAAATGAACTGTACGGTTATTTTCATCAACCAAATTCGTATGAAGATAGGGATGATGGGGTACGGTTCTCCCGAAACAACGACGGGAGGAAACGCGCTTAAATTTTACGCTTCTGTGCGTATCGACGTACGCCGCGTCGCTTCGCTCAAACAAGGGGAAAGCCAAATCGGTAACCGCGTTAAAGCAAAAGTGATAAAAAATAAGGTAGCGCCTCCGTTTCGTCAAGCAGAGTTTGATATAATGTTCGGAGAGGGAATCTCGAAAGAGGGTGAGCTCGTCGATTACGGGGTGAAACTCGATATTATCGATAAAAGCGGCGCGTGGTTCTCGTATGAGGATACAAAACTCGGACAAGGGCGCGAAAACGTTAAGGCAAAATTTAAAGAAGAACCTGCTCTTGCAAAAGAGGTAGAGGATAAAATAAAATCGGCAATGGGAATAAGCAACCTTATCACGATGGATGCATCGGATATGGAAGATGTTGTCGACGATTAATTAATTTTAAAATAAAGGTGAAAAGAATGTTTATAGATAATGTAAGTGCAATTGAAGTGATGGATTCAAGAGGGAATCCGACGGTAAAAGCAACGGTAACTCTCAGCGACGGAACAACGGCAAGTGCTATCGTACCAAGCGGTGCGAGTACGGGAAAACGCGAGGCGTTGGAGCTTCGTGACGGCGGAGAGAGATACATGGGCAAAGGTGTTTTGCAAGCTGTTGAAAACGTAAACTCTCAGATTGCAGATGTACTTATCGGACATTCTCCCTATAACCAAGCGATCATTGATGCAACGATGAAGGAACTTGACGGTACGGAAAACTATTCAAATCTCGGTGCGAACGCTGTTTTGGGTGTTTCTATGGCAGTTGCGCGTGCAGCGGCACAAAGCCTCAAGGTACCTCTTTATCGCTATTTAGGCGGCGCTAATGCTATGGTGATGCCTACGCCGATGCTTAACATCATCAACGGCGGAAGCCATGCGGACAACTCGGTAGATTTTCAAGAATATATGATCATGCCTATCGGTTTTAACGACTTTGCACAAGCACTTCAAGCAAGTGCGGAAGTTTACCACAACCTCAAGTCTATTTTAAAAGCAAAAAAACACAATACAGCACTCGGTGACGAGGGTGGTTTTGCACCGGATTTAAGCTCAAACGAAGAGCCGATCCAAGTGATTATGGAAGCGATCGCCAAAGCAGGCTATAAAGCGGGGGAGCAGATCGCGATCGCGCTTGACGTTGCGGCATCGGAACTCGTATGCGAGGGCGGTTATAGACTCGATAGCGAAAACAGAACGGTAACGAGCGAGCAGCTTGTAGAGTATTACGTAGACCTTTGTTCAAAATATCCTATCGTGTCGATCGAGGACGGTTTAAGCGAAGACGATTGGGCAGGATGGAAAATCCTTACGGAAAAACTTGGCGATAAAGTGCAATTGGTCGGAGACGACTTGTTTGTTACAAACGCTTCCATCTTAAACGAGGGGATCCAAAAAGGGATCGCAAATGCTATCCTTATTAAGCCTAATCAGATCGGTTCGGTAAGCGAAACGATGCAAACGGTACGTTTAGCGCAAAGAAACGGCTATAAATGTATTATGTCGCACCGTTCAGGTGAGAGCGAAGATGCGTTTATTGCAGATTTTGCAGTAGCGCTCAACTGCGGCGAGATCAAAACAGGTTCTACGGCGCGCGGCGAGAGAACGGCTAAATACAACCGTCTTTTAGAGATCGAAAACGAAGTGTTGTACGGCGAGTATTTAGGTTCGGCTCTTTTTAACTAAGAACAAGTATGGAAAACGAAGAACTCTATGAAGAGATAGATAAATCCCAAAGCGTCACGCAAAGATATTTGGGACTTTCCATCGGGAAATTTTTATTTCTTCTTGGAGTGGTACTTTTTTTAGGGGTGTATATCGGCATACTTCTTTACGGTACAAACTCCGTTGAAGTTCTTTTGGGGCTTGAAGATTACGAGACTTTTTTACAAGATGAGATTGTGCGTTTAAAAAACGAAAATGCGATGCTTCAAAAAGAGTATTTCGAGCTCAAAGAGATTTCTGCGAAATAACTGCTATAATTTGAGGAATTTAAACAAGGGGACGGATTTGTGAAACAACTGCTGTTGTTGGGACTGCTCGTGATTTTTCTACATGCCAGAGAAAACCCCTTTTTCCCTTCGCAAGGAGAGGAAGATCTCCCTTTTACCTCTAATGATATCCAAAACCTTGAACCTCTCAAACGTGCCGCACTCTCATTGCCTCCGCATGCCAGAGTTCTGCAAAAGGTGACGGTTGAGTATAAAAACTTAGATGGATCTATCGAATCTAAAACGATCAACGTCAATAATGCGGTCGATTGGCACCTTCCTATTTTTATATCGCAAAGCTACGTAGATACGGTGTCCGTACTGCCTAAAGAGCAGCAGGAAGATAGCTATTCTCTTCTAGGCGAGATCGCCTTTGCAAAGTTTTACGAAAAGAAAAAATCTTTCAAAATACTCACGTCAGACAAGCTTATACGCAACTTTTTATTAGCAGATCCCCATAGAATCGTTATAGATTTTCAAAAAGACGCAACTTTAAAGTCGTTTATCAAAAAGAATCCAAAAAGTATTTTTAAAACCGTACGTGTCGGAAACCATAAAGGGTATTACCGCGTAGTTTTAGAGCTTGACGGAGCGTACAGGTATCAAATGAATATCGAAAATGACGGTTATTCCTTTAAGCTATTTTGATTTTTTTGCTATAGAAATTAGATAAAAAGAAATGCTTTAAGTTCCATTTTACTTATAAGTCACTAGAATTCACACGTTTAATTTTTGGTTAATACCGAAAATTTAAAATACTATTTTAAGGTGAAAAATGAAAAAGGTAAGTTCTTTTTTTGTATTTGGTTTGGCTGCATTGCTTTTGAGCGGTTGTTCACAACATATTGGTAATTTTACGGCTCTTTCTACAGATTCGTATAATCCTAAAAATATTGACGAAAAACATAAAGTTGCATCAGGGATTGAACATGATGTTATGAGTACTATTATTTTAGGAATTCCTATTGGCGGGCATACAAAACTTGATCAAGCTGTAGCTGAAACAGCTCGTGAAAACGGTGGCGACTATTTAAGAAATGCACAAGTTCACGCAAAAGCATGGTATTTTTTATTATTCGGTCAACAAGGTTTTATGATTAAGGGTGATGTTTATAATACCCAAGAGTAAATTTGTAGCCGCTCTTTATTAAGAGCGGTTAGTAAGGTTCATTTTGTTTAAAATCATTTTTATTATTTTTACTTTTTTTCTTCATTTTTCATTTACTGCTTGTTCTACTATTTCGCCATCCTCTTTCAAGAATAATTCTTGTAATTTAGAAAACATACATTTTGATCGAAAAAATAACTTTTGCGCAACTATTAGAACAGCGATAGTTGTCGGCAATGACTTAATTATCGGATTTAATAACGGAACTATCGGGAAATGGGATATAAATACGGGGGAAGTTGTAAGCATTTTTGAAAAAAATGAAAGCTTCCCTATTCTTTCGATCAAACAAATTCACGATAGTTTATATATCGGTACTGCTTCAGGCGCTCTCATGCAATATGGTTTGCAAGGAGAAGTTATGAGAAGTTTTCAGTATGGAAAGGGCTCGTTATTCGTTATAGATGCAGAAAGTAATAACGTTTATATCGGCTTTGGGAGTGGATTGATCGGACGGGCTTCAGTAAAAGATTTAGATACTATAGAGATAGGTGAAGCTCACATGTATGCTGTATATGATCTGAAAGTTGATTTAGAAAATAAAGGTGCTTTTTATTCCGCATCGGATGATAACAAAATCGCGTATTGGCATAACGAAGAAAAAAACTTAAAACTCATTCGTATTACTGAAGAAGGGGAAGCATCATACAGGAAAATCATAGTCACAAAAGAAGCTGTACTAGTTGGAACGGGCAAGGGAAACATTCTAGGTTACGATAAACAGTTAAAAAGTCAATTATTTAGTTTGAATCTCAGTTCGTTTCCTATTACTGCTATGGTGTATAAAGATGGCGTAATCGTAACGGCAGATACTGAAGGTGAAATTGCGTTTTTAGTTTTTAAAAGCGATCAATGGCAGGTTGTTCGTAAAATGCACTACGCAAGCGATGTCAGAAATTTGTTGCTCTTCAAAGATGAGCTCATTATACTTTCAAAAGACGGTTTGATAAATAAAATCTCTTTTGATCCTTATACATATACACAAGACAACAAGTTACATTAAAAGGAGAATTTATTATGATGAAAGCTATATATATAAAAACATTTGTAGCGATAACTTATATTTTGATGTTTCAGGGGTGTGTTTTAATTAAAAATCCGAATGTAAACATTAACCCTGTAGAAGAAAATGGTGTGACGATAGTGCATGCATATACTCTTGGGGATGTCAAAAAATATCAGAAAGAGCATACTTTGTTAACACAAGTAAAATCTCACGTTTTGTTGAACGATAAAAATATTAGAATGAGGGCTAAAAAAGTAGATGCAGACTCCGTTGTAGTTTATAGCACGAACGAGCTGTTAAAGGAAGTTTACGGATATTATTTTTTTAAGAAATCAAAAGAAGATAACAGTACTACTGCTATCAGTGATTAAAAATAGTAATTGAAAAAAAGTTTATAGCTTTCTTCGTGAAACTTTAC
>JAQUCZ010000024.1 GCA_028685945.1 Sulfurimonadaceae bacterium
AAAATGACGAAAAAATAATAAATTTACTTGACTTACTTCGTCAATCGGTGGTATAATGACGATGAAATTAAAAAAAATGAGAGGTTTAATCGTTAATCATGGTCATTGCATATATACGTCAAGACAAACTCTTTGAAGCGGCACACGAACAACTTCAGTTGATCAATTCGTATGCAGTTGCCAACGGGATTGTGATTGACGACGAGTACATAGATCATACCTCCCAAAACAAACGGCTTGATGAGCGCACGGAGGTGACGGGTTATTTCCAAAGCAAATCAAAAAGTACCCTTTTGGTGTATGATGTATGGGTTCTAAGCACAAACATGGAAGATTTGATCCAGATGTTTACATGTCTGCTCAAAAATGATTATAATTTGCATATTGTGAAACAATCGGTAATTATTTCGCAACAAAGCAGTGTTATGTTGGTGCTTGGTTTGATAGATGGGTTGCGTCAAAAGCTGCAAAACGAATCAAAAAGGGTGATAGGTCGCCCCAAAGGGAGCAAATCGAGCTCGAAATTTGATAAATACATCAATCGGATTGTAGGATTTATCAAAGAGGAGAAGAGCGTGAGCGAGATGGCAAGACTTTTGGGCGTGAGCAGAAGCTCTTTAAAAGATTATATAGAATCGCGCGAGCTTAAAGAGGTTACGATGGGTTCTTTGCTTTTAACGGCGTCGGATAATGCGGAGGAGCAGGTGATCAACCAGATCGTCTGCCCGAATGAGTAGATTTTTGCGAAATGGGTTTTGCAAAAAAATTATTGCTTTGAAAAAGCAATCTTTTACGGAAAATCATTTAGTGATTTTCTAGTATCGCGCTTTAGCGCAGAAGTCGCTTGCAGAAAAAAATTTAGTTTTTTTCTGCATCAGGCTTTAGCCTAGAAGCGGGTGCCAAGCGTAGCTAAAGGGACGCGTTCCTTTAGCGTGTCTAATTAAAAAAGGAGAAGAGTAATGAGTCAAGAAACGTCGGGTGTTAGCATACCAACACCTTGGAGAATAAAAAGATACTATCTGTATGCCGTTGTAACGGCGATTGCGTTGATTTTGCCGTGGATTACGGTAGATGGGAACCACTTTTTCTTATTGAGCTTCGATAAGATGAAACTGCACCTTGCGTTCGTTCAGTTTGATATGCAAGAGCTTTATTTGATGCCGTTTTTGCTAATGATGATGTTTATCGGTATTTTCGGTATGACCGTTATGGGCGGTCGCGTTTTCTGCGGGTGGGTGTGTCCCCAAACCGTTTTTCGCGTTATCTACCGCGATTTGATCGAAACAAAACTTTTAGGGCTTCGCAAACGTATTAAAAACAAACAGCAAGAGCCTGATATGTCCAAAGCGGAAAACAAGGCAAAAAAAGCGGTAGCGGTTTTACTTTGGACGGTGCTTGCCCTTGTAGCGGCAGCGGATTTTATGTGGTTCTTCGTACCGCCTGAAGATTTCTTCGCGTATTTGGCAAACCCTATGGATCACTTGACGCTTATCGGTTTCGTAATCGGTATTGCAGCCTTTTTGGTCTACGACGTGGTTGTATTAAAAGAGAACTTCTGTGTGTACGTTTGTCCTTATTCAAGAATCCAATCGGTTCTTTACGATGAGCACACCGTTATGGCGCTTTACAACCCGCACCGCGGAGGGCACATCTACGATGAGCATAAAGAGAAACAGTTTACAAAACAAAAAGATCTTCAAGCCGTAGAGCCTCATGCAGAATGTACGGCATGTGAGAGCTGTGTGACGGTATGTCCGACCCACATCGATATTCGTAAAGGGTTACAACTTGAATGTATCAACTGTCTTGAGTGTGTCGATGCCTGTACTACCGTTATGGGTAAACTCGGCAAAGAGTCGCTTGTAACTTGGTCGAGCGATTACGAGATTATCGATCAAAAAGGGAAAACAAGATATTTCCGTCCGAAAATCTTGGCATATTTGAGTATCTTGGTGATTTTGGCGGTAATTTTGGGGATGATGGGAAGTACAAAAGAGCATATGCTCCTAAACATCAATAAAGAAACCCGTCTTTACAGCGTAGAAAAAACCTACGAAGGCGATGTAATCGTTAAAAATGCGTATACGTTCTTGTTGCAAAACACCGAAAACGAAAAACACGATTTTTATTTCGAAGTGATCGCTCCAAAAGGTATGGAGGGTAAAATTACGATCGAAAGACCGAGCAAACCTTTTAGCGTCGTTCCGGGGCGTAAACAACAAGAGATCGTCGTGTTACAAACAAAAGAGATGTTAGTCGATAACGATAGAAAAGATACCGTGATCCCGATTACGATCCGTGCGTATGCCGTAGGGTACGAAGCGGAAGCGGAGGGTAAAAAACAGATCGTCGTCTTTAGAGATGCAATCTTTACTTTCCCGCGCGCCGATATCTACCGCGCAGAAGCTGCAAAATAACAAACTTCGGTCTTTTGACCGAGTTTGTACCCTGACATTTTAATCCCCTTTTAAAACACCTTCGGTTACACTTGAGCATCTATGGCATGTGGGGTTGAAGATGCAAAAAATCAAAAAAATTATTCTTTATAGTGTCGCCGTTTATCTTGTTCTTTTCGGTGTTGTTATCCCTTTGGCGCTTCGTTGGCAACTTCCAAAACTCCTAGAGGCAAATCTCGTAGCCAAAGCGGAGGTTGCAAGCGTTGCTTTTAACCCTCTTAATTTTACCCTTTACATCTCCGAAGTATCGCTAAAAACGCCGCAAGGAGAAAATCTCGCATCTTTTGACAAGTTGATTCTCAACCTCGAACCCCACTCCCTTTTGGGCGGTTCGCTCCATATTAAAGAGTTTCTGCTTGTGCGCCCGAAACTGTTTGTCGTTTATCGTGAAGACAAAACGATCAATCTGGCTTCAATCGTGCCGCCAAAAGAGGTTGGTGTGCAAAAAGAGGAGAAAGCTGCCGAAGATTTTGCCCTGCCGCGTATTCTTCTTGATCGCGTGGCGATTATCGAGGGTGCCTTGGCGTACGAAGACTACACCGTAGCAAAAAAATTCGATTTTACCTTTGAGAATATCGGTTTTGAGCTACGCGACGTCGATACGAAAGATTTTAGCAAAAACGATGCGAAACTCCGTTTTTATGCCACGTTGGGGGACGGCGGATTTTTTGATTTGCAAAGCGAAATATTAGGGATTGCCCCTTTGTCGCTTCGCGGAAGCGTGCTCTTTGAAGCAAGTAAACTCTACACCCAGTGGCGCTACGTTCAGGAGATGCTGCATCTTGAAGTGGCAAACGGCAAACTCTCTTTCGGGGCGGATTATACGCTCAATCTCGAGGATAAAAATGCAACGCGTATCGAGAATATCCGCCTCTCTCTCGATGCGTTGCGCATTAAGCCAAAAGAGGAGCACCGCGACGTACTTAATCTTAAAAACCTGAGCGTAGAGGGGGGTAGCGTTATGCCGTTTACCCAAGAGGCGTTTGTGCAAAGCGTGTCGCTCGATTCTTTGGCGCTTAAAGTTGCAAGAGAGGCAGACGGAACGATCGACTGGAGTCGTTATACAAAAATCGAGACAAAAACTAATACCCGAGAGACGCCTTTAGAGGAGAAACCCGCAGCCAAAGATACGCAAAATCCTTGGCATGTGGTGTTACAAGAGCTAAAACTAGAGAAAATCAAAGTCGATTTTGAAGATCGTGCCATCGTTCCGAACGTTACTACCGCGCTAAACGAGCTTAATGTGTACGCGCAAAATATCACCCTCGCAGGGGAGCAACCTCTACGCTACCGACTCAATCTCAAACTCAACGAAACCTTGGCATGTGAGGGGAGCGGAACGGTTGTTCATAAAGAGTTGGCTTTAGAGAGTTTCACCCGATGCAGCGGGTTTGACGCGGCGCATTACAACCCCTATATAGAGGATGCCGCGCGCAAAGCGTTACAGGTGTACGACCTTGATTTAAAGCGGGCGACGCTAGGGTTTGATGCAAATCTGACCCTTAAAGCAGATGCCAACGATACGGTTTTAGACGTGAAAGAGGCAAATATTTTTCTTGACGATGTCGCGCTGCATAAAAAAAGTAGCGCCGAACAACTCGTTGCATGGAAAGGCTTTGCACTACGTCGTCTTGCGCTTAACACCCAAACGAAAGAGGTGTATTTAGGGGAGGCGGCGCTTGATGGGCTTTATTCGGCACCGAAACTTTTGGCAAATAAAAAGCTGAACTTTGAAAACCTTGTCGTGCCCCATCCCGAAAAAGCTTCACATGCCAAAGAGACGCAAGCTCCAAAAGGGGAACCGTATCGCGTCAGGGTAGGGGAATTTTTGCTCCAAAACGCCTCAGTTGCATTTGAGGATCACACGCTCTTGCAAAAAGCAAAGTTGGGAATTGACCGTATCGACCTGCGCGTCAAAGATATCGACTCTCAAGCAAAAACATGGCTCACCTACGATCTTGGCATGCGCCTCAACAAAAGCGGAACCCTCCATGCCAAGGGTTCGCTGCGCCATACGCCGCTCAAACAAAAGGGCTCTTTGCAAATCAAACGGATGGGATTGAAAGGGGTAAACCCTTATTTGCAAGAGATGTCGCACGTGAAGCTTGATGAGGGGTATGTGAACCTGCAAGCGAAGATGCAGTATGAAAAAACGCTAAAAGCCCCGGATTTACGACTAGATGGATCGTTCGCCATAGAGGAATTTTTCCTTAAAGATGCGCGAGATCGTTCCGACTTGCTTAGTTTTTCCCGTTTGGGGTTTGATGCGCTCACTTTGGAGATGTTTCCCAACCGTCTTTATATCGATGAAACGGTTGTTGATTCTTTCTTTGTAAACGCTCTTATCGATGAGCAAAAAAGTTTGAATTTTGCATCGCTTGTGAAAAACAAGGGTGATGCAGTCCCAAAAGAGTCACATGCCAAAGAGCAAGAGAATGAGCCGTTTCCCGTAAAAATTGCCAAAGTGCAGGTGAAAAACGGGAGTGCGAAATTTGCCGATCTCTCCTTGCCGATTCGGTTTATGACCCATATTCACGACCTAAACGGAATGATCTATTCGGTGACCAATGCCAAAGGGGAAGCAAGCTCTCTTGAGATTACGGGAGAGGTGGACGAGTACGGCGTAACAAGTCTCAAAGGGAGCCTAGAGGCGGCAAACCCGAAAAATTACACCGATTTGAAGTTTAACTTTCAAAACCTCGAACTCAGCTCCGCCAGCGGTTACAGTGCGACCTTTGCGGGGCATAAGATAGATGAAGGGAAGCTCTTTTTGGGGCTTGGGTACCACATCGTCGATTCGGAGCTTCAAGGGGAGAATAGCATCGTTATCAAAAAAATTAAACTCGGCGAGGCGTACGAAGACGAAAACGTCACCTCGCTCCCCCTCGGGTTTGTGATAGCCCTTTTAGAAGATAGTGAAGGGGTGATCGATATCGATATGCCCGTGGAGGGCAACGTCGATGCGCCCGACTTTAAATACGGTGCGTTGGTGTGGAAAACGCTTGGCAATCTCATCGTAAAAGCAGTTGCATCGCCCTTTACGTTTTTGGCTTCGGCGATGGGGCTTGAGGGGGAAGAGCTCGATAACGCGGGATTTGAAGCGGGGTTGGCGGAGATTTTGCCGCCGGAGCGGGAGAAGCTTGAGAATATTGCCAAAATGCTTATCAAACGCCCGAAAATCGCTTTGCACGTACACGGTACCTACGATGAGGAACACGATATGCAGGCGTTGCAGCAGCAAAAACTGCTTGACCTCGTGGTGCAAAAAAGCGACAAGAAAAATATAGAGGATAAAAAATCGGCGCTTAACGTGGATATTTTGGAAGATATTTACGAAGAGGCTAGGGATGACGACAAACTAGAAGCGATCCAAAAAGAGCTTCGCGAAAGGCACAAAGGGGAGGCATACCGCATTGAGTATCTCAAGGCTTTGGTACGAGAATGTGCGTCTTTGCAAAACGTCTCCGAAGAAGAGCTTTTGGCTTTAGCGTCACAAAGAGCAAGTAAAATACGCGATTTTTTCATAAACGAAAAGATGCTTGGGGGCGAGAAAGTTTTGGTTTTAAAGAGCAAAAAGATCACATCGCAACAAAGCGATCTTATTAAAACACAGCTTGCTATCGATGTCAAGAAATAGGTTTTTTTCATCTTGACGACATATAAATGGAGTATACTTTCATCTTGATTTTTTTTAAAGGATTTCTATGGCGTTTTCAAAAGAAAAGCGAAAAGATACGATAAGCGGGATCGTTTTCGTAGCAATTTTTGCCGCTGCGGCAACGATGATAGCAAACCTTCCTGCGGTGGAATCTTTGGGGATATCCCCTTTGGTTGTGGGGATCGTTATCGGTATTTTTTATGCCAATACCTTGCACAATAAAATTCCCGCGGCATGGGAAGGGGGGATCACTTTCTCGGGCAAAAAAATTCTCCGTTTTGCTATCGTGTTTTACGGTTTTCGTATCACGTTCGGAGAGATCGTCGATGTGGGGATAGACGGATTTTTGGTCTCTTTGATTATGCTCTCAAGCACATTTATTATCGGAACCTACGTCGGGCAAAAAATTTTCAAGATGGATCGCGATACTTCGATGCTCAACGCTTCGGGCGCTTCGGTGTGCGGTGCGGCGGCTGTTTTGGCAACCGAACCCGTACTAAAATCGGAAGGGCATAAAACGGCGATAGCCGTCTCGATGGTGGTACTTTTTGGAACGATCGCTATGTTTCTCTACCCCGTGCTCTACACTTCGGGAGTGCTTGATATGAGCGCGCGGGAGTTTGGTATCTACGTCGGAGGTACTATTCATGAAGTAGCTCAGGTGGTTGCGGTTCCCGCTTCCGTTCCGGGGCTGGATGCCGAAGCGGCAAACGCGGCGGTGATCGTGAAGATGACCCGCGTTATTATGATTGCGCCGATGCTTATTTTGCTCGGGCTTTACCTTTCCTACACAGCAAAAAGAGCGGGCGGCAGTGCGGGCGGCGTGAGCCTTGTTATCCCTTGGTTCGCGGTCTATTTTATCGGTGTGGCTGGGTTTAATTCTCTCGGACTCGTTCCCGAAAATATCGTTGACGTCATCAACGAAATCGATACATTTTTGCTCACCATGGCGATGACCGCTCTTGGTATGGGAACCCGCTTTGCGAAATTTAAAGGGCTGGGACTCGCACCGCTTTATACGGCGGGAATTATGTTCTTGTGGCTTTTAATCGGCGGTTATTTTATCACCAAATGGGTCGTAGCTACTTTTTAATAACTGACCTTACGCACCTTCTTTAAGAAGGGGAGTAAGTAGTCGGTTTTTCTCCCGTATCTGAGAGATGCGGGTAGCTTTAGGGGGTTGTAGGGACATCTGTCCCTGCCGCTTTATGGGCTTCGCTCATAAAGTGCGTAACATCATTTAATAATATAGGCATAATTGATCTCTTCGAGCTTGGCGTTGATCTCGTGCGCCAAGTTTTTATAAAGGGTTGCCAAAGCAACGGAGCAAAATTCTAGGTTGTTCTCGTCTATCTTAAACGATAATAGTTTCACCTCCTCGCTTGCACAAACAACGCTTGCATTGCGCTTGGAGTGAAAGATCGCACCCGATTCTCCGAAAATCTCCCCCGGACGCAGTGTTCCGAGTTTATTACCCTCTCGCAGCACCTCACACTCCCCGTCGATTATGAAAAAAATATCGCGGCTTTCGTCGTTTTCTTTGATGATGACGTCCTGATGGGCGGCGCGGATAAATTTCAGGTCGTAAACGATCGCTTTGAGCTCTTCGGGATTGATGTTCTTAAAGATCGATATTTTGTCTTGCACACTTAGGAGCTTTTTGAGGCTTTTTGACTGTTCGCTGTTTTGCTCCTCTTGGTGGACAAGCAAAAAGTTTTTGATATCTTCGGGAAGGTAGGAGGAGAGCTGGCTCATTTGTAGATCCTTAGGCAGTTTTGAAAATAGTTTTTGTTTTTTGTGTAGGTTTTGAGAAAGTCGTCGGAGTGGAGAATATACTCTTTGGTGCTAAACCCTATGCCCTCGAGATATTGCGATAAAACGACCGATTTTCGCGCTTCTATCCATAAAAGACGGTCAAAGTAAAACGTTTTGGAGTTAAGCGCTTCAAGGAGCTTGCGGCGAAGGTATTTGGCGTCTTTGTAAAAAAGGGTCGAGAATCGGCGGTAGGTTGCTTTTTTTAATCTCTTCGGAAGCGCTTACGAGCGCGTTGAGTGCCTGTTTCTCTTCGAGAGTGGGAAGCGATCTGTTTTTGCGTTTTGCGATCTCTTTTTTGAGCATGCCAAAACTAGGCGAAAAAGGGAGAAACCTATTTTGAAAAACAGCTTTTGGATTTTGCGTTTCAAGTTCGAGAGAGAGGAGCAACTGCTGCAATCGCACCGTATCGAAATAGAGTTTTTTGAGTGTCGGATTGAAAAATTTTGGGTCGAGAGTTTTAAAATGGGAAAAAAGTTTATTGAGAAAATCGGACACGAGGGTGTAGTTTTCTTTGGGGATCAGCAGAGCGTGCAACGCTGTAAGCTGTGCAAACTCGTCGGTAGCGGCAACGTATTTTTGAAAAAATGCTACATTAAACTCATATATCTCGTTTTCTAAGGTCGTACTGTTCATGGCATGGATTATAACATAGAGACGAGGAAAACTACGGCATGGAGTTAGAACGACCTTTTAATAAAACTCTTTAAAAAATCGTACTATAATAACCCACAAAAAAAAGGGTGAAAATGTCGTACTTGCCAAACACGTTAAACTCTTTTTGGCTTTGGAAAGAGGTCTCTTCAAAGCTCGGAGTCTCAAACCCTGCCTACAAATACTGGAAAGAGACCCCGACGCTCAAGCTTAACAACAAGTACCTTTTTATCCAAAAAAACACGATGCCCGAAAAATACCGCTACGTCGAGCCTATCCTTACCGATCTTTCTGGGTATCTGCCTATCAAATACGCTTCGGATCGGCTACATGTGAACGAACATATATTCTCCTACGAGAAGATGAAATTGCACAAAGAGTTCGAGTATAAATTCGTTGCGGACGTGAAGTTCGTCAATATTAAAAAATTTTTTCGAGAAAACGGGATCGTCGTTCCCAAAAATGCTTTTGTCCATTTGGGAAAGATCAAAGACTTGGAACTAAGCAGCGAATGTACGTTTTATAATCTTAAAAACGACTATGCAATCGTGGTGTATGCGTAGATGAATACCTTTTTTATAGAGTTTAGAGACCCGCTTTT
>JAQUCZ010000025.1 GCA_028685945.1 Sulfurimonadaceae bacterium
TTCTTTTTATGAAACCTCGCGCTTCAAGCCTTTTGAGAACTTTTGTCATCCCTCCCGAAGAGAATATGGTCAGGTCGTAGAGCTGGGTGGGAGTGAGCTGCTTGTCGTTGGTATAGAGCGAGGCAAGAACGTCCACTTCCGATTTGAGCAGATCGAATTTCTCTTTAAAGAAGTTTTCCGAATGCGCGAAGATACTTTTTTGTATCACCATAATGGGGAACGTAAGCTCGAAGATAGGCGGCAACATGCCATCTTGCAGTTTGTCGTAAAAGTTGCTGATAAGATGATTGTAAGGGGTGTTTTTTTCCATAAGTGCAATTATAGCACAAAAAATATCTTTCCAGAAAGACAAAATTAAGCCTCTTTTTGATAGCATGTTGCAAAATTTAATCTAAGGAGAGCATTTGAAGGCTTTTATCCCTCTGCTGTGCTTCCCCCTTTTTCTTTATTCTTATACGCTTGAAGAGCTTGTAGAGGTCTCTCACCAAAATAGAGTGATCGAAGCGGCAACACACGGCGTACATGCCAAAGAAAAGGTGTATGAAAGCACGAAAAGCAGCTATCTTCCTACGATAGAGATAGGCGGAACCTACCAAAACACTTATGAAGAAACGCCTGCAATGGCTAAAAACTCCCTGCGCGCACAGGCAAGCTTGCGCTACACTATTTACGACGGTGGGAAGCGCGGTGCTTTGTACGACCAGCTTTTAATGGGTGTCGATGCCCAAAAAGAGAATCTCGAAGCGTTGAAGAATACCATCTCTTTGGACGTGACCCGTTTGTATTTTGAATACCTTTCGCTCAATGCAGACAAAGAAGCGACCCACCAAGAGATTACCCAGCTTCAAGCAGAGCTTGAAAGATTGGAGATGTTTTACAAAACGGGCTCCGTTACGCGCGATGAAGTAGATAAAATCGATTCGCGTCTTAAAAGTGCCAACGTAGCACTCCATGAGATAGAGCTTGCCATCCAAACCGTGGTGCATACGTTGGAGTATTACACGGTGCAAGAGGTCAAAAGTATCGAAGCGGGTTCGTCGCTGCAACTGCCTGAAGTAGATGCAGGCGAGGTGCGCCCCGATATTAAAGCGCTTGAGCTAGAAGCTCAGTCGGTGATGTACGAAGCGCAAACCAAAAAAAGTGAAAACTACCCTTCGATCTTTTTTGAAAATACTCTCAGCCGTTCCGAATACTATTTTGACGACAAGAGTAAAGAGTCCACCTTTTTGGTCGAGACGCAAAATATTGCGACTATTAACGTGGCATGGAACATTCTTGATTTCGGTGCGACGCAAAAAAGCTACGAAGCAAAACAGTACGAGTATCTGAGCAAAAAAGCGAGTTTGGAGCACGAGAAAAACAAAGCGGAGGTCGATTACCGTTTGGCAAAAAAAGCCTACGAGATCGCCAAACTTAAAATAGAAGCGACAAAAGCGACGCTCGATGCAACGCGTGCAACCTATGAGCTTATCAAACTTAAATACCAAAACGGAACCATCGACAATGTCGCCTATTTGCAGGCACTCAGCGAAAAGTACGATGCACAACGAGGCTATGAGAGAGCCAAAAACGATCTGGAAGTAAAAAAAGCGGAAGTGCTTTTTTACGGCGGACAAACTATCAAGGAGTTTTTTTAAATGAAACAAGTAATACTATCATTGGCAGTAGCAGGGTTGCTTTTTACGGGATGCTCTCAAGATAACGCAACGCAAACACAACAAAGCGCACAAAAACAGATGCCCCCTATGCCTGTTCAAGCGTTTGAAGTTACGTTGGCAAAAGCAACGTTTAGCAAAAGCTACGCAGCGCTTTTAAAACCGTTTCAAGAGGTAGAAGTGGTTGCCCGCGTTAACGGCATTTTGGAAAAAGAGAATTTTGTCGAGGGGAGTTACGTAACAAAAGGGCAGGTGCTTTACGAGATCCAAAAAAACGAATATAAAGCGGCATTAGAAACCGCCGAAGCGGCACAAGTCAAAGCGCAGGCGAATTTCGACAAAACATCCAAAGATTTCCAAAGAGCGGAGTATCTGTATAAAAACAAAGCGATCAGCCAACAGCAATACGACGAGCTTTTGTACGCATACGACGATGCCAAAGCAACGCTTCAGGGTGCAAAAGCAGCGGTGGATATTGCGCGCATAGAGTACGGTTATACGACTATTACCGCGCCTATCAGCGGGCTTATAGGGATCAGCCAAAGCGATGAAGGGAGCTACATAGCCACCCAAAATGCGACGCTCACGACCATCACGGCGCTCAATCCCGTATATGCGGAGTTTTCGTTGCCAAACCAAGACGTCGTGCGCTACCGTTCCCAGATCAAAATAGGAGCAAAGGTTTCTATCGAACAAGGGGGGAAAACCTACCTTGGCGAGGTGGATTATATAGCGCCTAAGCTCGATAGCCAAACCGATACTCTTTTGGTGCGCGCCAAATTTGCAAACGCTTCAAAAGAGTTGGTAATCGGTTCGTTCGGACAGATAAAACTTGACGGGTTTAGCTACGAAAACGTAGCGACCATACCGCAAAACGCACTTTTGAAAACTCCCGATGCGACCTTGGTATACGTCATAAACGAAGATGGATCGCTTGGCATGCGCCCCGTTGAGATCGCCCATGTTAAAGACGGCAATGCGATTATTTTAGGCGGGCTTCAAGCGGGCGAGAAGATCGTCGTGAGCAACATTGCAAAATTGCGTCCTAACTCTAAAGTAACGATCATAGGCGGTAACTAAGATGTTTTCCGCATTTTTTATCAAACGACCCGTTTTTTCGGCGGTAGTTTCGATCATTATCGTGCTTGCAGGTGCGATTTCGATCTTTTCGCTCCCCGTTTCGGAGTATCCGAGGGTTTCTCCGCCGCAGATCGTTGTCTCTACCTCCTACCCGGGTGCTAGTGCCGAGACGATCTCTAAAACCGTTGCCGCACCCCTAGAGGAGCAGATAAACGGGGCGAAAAACATGATCTACATGAACTCGCTTGCATCCGATAGCGGTACGTTAAGCGTAAGCGTGTTTTTTGAGATCGGAACCGATCCCGACGATGCAAAAATAGACGTCAACAACAGGGTTCAGGCGGCACTTGCCAAATTGCCCGAACAGGTGCGCCGTCAAGGGGTAAAAGTGGATGAGCGATCTCCCGATATGTTGCAGGTAATTATCCTTCATTCTCCCGATCAAAGCCGCGATATCACATTTTTGTCAAACTACGCTTTGATGAATATCACGGATGATTTAAAACGTGTTAAAGGGGTAGGGGACGTACAGATTTTCGGTGCGAAAGATTATGCGATCCGTATCTGGATCGACCCGCTTAAACTCAAAAAATACTCCCTGACCGTAAACGACCTTATCGGTGCGGTGCGTGAACAAAACGAGCAATATGCCGCAGGAAAGATAGCCGCAGAACCCGTATCGGGAAGAGAGATGTTTACCTATACGCTCGAAACCCCTGCGAGGCTGAGCGATCCTTTGGAGTTTTCCAACATCATCGTGCGCTCCAACCCCGACGGAAGTGCGCTTAAACTTAAAGACGTAGCAACCATAGAGCTCGGTTCTCAAAGTTACGATATGAAAACGAAACTCAACAACTCCCCTGCGATCCCGATGGGTATTTTCCTCCAAAGCGGGGCAAACGCCATCGAAACCGCAAAAGAGATACGTAAAGCGATGGAGGGGATCAGCCAAGATTTCGTGGAGGGGATCGAGTATAAGATCCCTTACGATATTACCGATTTCGTACAGGTTTCGATCAACGAGGTTATTAAAACGTTTATCGAAGCGCTTATTTTGGTTATTTTGATTATCTACCTCTTTTTGCAAAACTGGAGAGCGACGCTTATCCCTATTTTGGCGGTTCCCGTCTCGATCATCGGAGCGTTTGCAGGGATGTACATGCTAGGGTTTAGTATCAACCTTTTAACCCTATTCGGGCTTGTGTTGGCAATCGGTATCGTCGTGGATGATGCGATCATCGTAATCGAGAACGTCGAGCGCCATATGGCGGAGGGGATGAGCCCGTTTGATGCTTCGATGCAGGCGATGAAAGAGGTCTCCGGCGCACTCGTGGCGATCGTGCTTGTTCTCTCGGCGGTGTTTATCACCGTTGCGTTTTTGGGCGGGCTTAGCGGTGAGATGTACAGGCAGTTTGCGGTTACCATCGTTATATCGCTTGCGATCTCGGGATTTGTGGCATTGACCTTAACGCCGTCGTTATGTGCGCTTATGCTCAAACCCTCACATGCCAAGCCGAAATATTTCTTTAAATGGTTTAACGATTTTTTTGCGTGGGCGACAAAAGGGTACACCGCGGCGGTACAGCTTACGATCCGTTATGCGTTTTTGAGCGTGCTTTTGTTTGGCGGACTTATCTATATCACCTACGATATGTTTAAAGATTTGCGTACGGGACTCGTGCCTGCGGAGGATAAAGGGACGATCTTCGTCTTTAGTTACAACCCTCCTGCGGCTTCTCTTAGCCGAACCGATGCGCTCACCCAAGAGATTTACAATATCGTTGCAAGCGATAAAGAGAACGTCGAAAACGTTATTCAATTTGCGGGGATGGATTTTATGACCTTCTCCCAAAGAACCAACGCGGCGGCAACGATCGTCAAACTCAGCGATTGGGAAGGAAGAACGCGCGATGATCAGCATGCTCTTTACATCACCTCGGAGCTGAACAAAAAGCTTTTTGCGACAAGCGACGGCTTCTCGTTCGGGGTTGTGCCTCCGCCGATCCGCGGTATGGGGATTGCAGGCGGTTTTGAGATGTACGTACAAGATAGAACGGGCGGCGATATCGCCACCCTGCAGCGCTACGTCAACGAGATTATCCAAAAAGCAAACGAGCGTGAGGAGCTAAGTGCGGTACGTACGACGCTCAATGCCAATATCCCTAAATACCAAGTGTTCGTGGATGTTGACAAAGCAAAATCAAAAGGGGTAACCCTGAATGAAATCTACCAAACGCTTAGTGCGACCTTCGGGGCATTTTACGTCAACGATTTCAACCTTTTCGGGCGTACGTACAAAGTAAATATGCAAGCGGAGGGAGATTTTAGAAAATCTCCCGACGATTTAGGGAAAATCTACGTGCGCGGCAACGGCGGCGAGATGTTTCCTTTAAGCTCCTTTGTGCGTCTTGAGCAGAAAGTAGGTGCCGATATCGTCGAGCGCTATAACCTCTTTAGTGCGGCAAAAGTTTCGGGACAACCGAGTTTGGGATACAGTTCGGGAGATGCTCTTAAGGCGATCGAAGAGGTTGCAAACGAAGTACTCCCCGAGGGGTACACCATTAGCTGGACGGGAAGTGCGTACCAAGAGAAGCAAATTTCAAGTGCGGGAAGCATGGCGTTTATCTTCGGTATCGTCTTTTTGTACCTCATTTTGGCGGCGCAGTACGAGCGATGGCTGATGCCTGTTTCGGTGGTGCTTGCGGTTCCTTTTGCGATTTTTGGTGCGGTAGTCGCGACCAATCTAAGAGGGCTTGAAAACGACATCTATTTTCAAATCGGGCTTTTGGTGCTCGCAGGCCTTGCGGCGAAAAACGCGATATTAATCGTTGAATTTGCGATGCAAAAACAAGCGCAAGGGCTTAAACTCGTCGATGCCGCTTTTGAAGCGGCAAAGATCCGTCTGCGCCCGATTATTATGACCTCGCTGGCATTTACCCTCGGGGTTATCCCCTTGGCGATCAGCAGCGGAGCAGGAGCGGCAAGCCGCCACTCCATCGGTACGGGCGTTATCGGCGGGATGCTCGCGGCAACCTTTTTGGCGATCGTGTTTATTCCTCTCTTTTACGTGCTTGTTTCAAAGCTCAGAAACAAAGACAAAGCATAAAATTCGCACATGCCAAACTCTTTGGCATGGTGCTCTCCTCTTCGTACAACATAACCCCTAGAATCATTCTTTCCCTCGTTCCCAACGTCCTCGTTGGGAATGTCTACTTGTATTTAAACCTTCTGCTTGCTCACCACACCCGTGCAACATTCATCAAGCCTTAGCTCTAAAAAATGATGTTGACACTTTCGGGACGTGTAAAGAGCGGCATCCAGTGCAACACCGTACATGTAATAAAATGCGGGTGTGTCGGTTCGTAGACTTTGTAGCGGCGCCTTCCCATTTTATAAGCTCCTTACATGGAAGTTTTCATATGCATTCCCAACGAGGACGTTGGGAACGAGGAAAAACACTTTCAATATTAAATCCTATACCTATAGTAATTTTACCAACACCATCATAATACGGTGCACTTTTATTGCCTTCTATCTTTGTGATTATCTCTTTGATTGTTGCCATTATTTCATCCTTTTATTTGGGTATTTACTTTTATAATTTTCTATTTTATAGCAGTCGCTAACTTTATTTTGCATGACTATAGAAAAATCTATAAATATGTATTTACACATAAATCTATTATTTTTATCTTCATCATAAAACCATAATATTTCATAGTCATCTGACAAATTTTTGTGTTTATACATTATAGAGTGTGATGTTACATTTTTAAATATTTGTTCATGGATTTTTAGCTTTTCAGGAAGATTTTCACGGACTACATACTCAAACTCCGAATCATCAACATTGACATACCGACTGCATTCAGTCAAATTATCATCAGGCATTTGATTGAGCATCGTTACATATTCGTGGCAGACATTTTCAAACCCTTGCTTGTATGGCTCTTTTGGCATGTGCTCAAGCAAGTCAATATTGGGGTTATACCAAGGTCTTTTTCCATCAAAGTTACTGTAATAATCAAAGAACATCCTTTGCCTTTGAACGATGAACTGCTCCTCTTGCGTAAGTTCCATTGGGAGATTTTGTGCTTTGGCTATTTGGGTATATTTTACATATGTTGCTTTCATAGCAGGGGGAATAGTACGAAAAGATTCATCATGTGCTATCTTTTCAGTCGAATATGAGGAGATAAGCATTGTATTGAGAGAGAATCTAAAAAGCCTTAAATACGCTCTTCCTTGCAAGAGATATATCTGTGCATCATCTGGGGTGATTGATTTAAGTTTTTCGAGTATGTCGATAGCTAAATGAAGATTTTTACCGTGCATTAAATCTTCAGCTGTGTAAATATAATAAAAAGCATACTCTTTGAGAAAGTGTATGTAAGTTTCATCCATAATATGTTCGGAACTGTTTTGGATAATTTTTTGTGCGCCTACTGCATCGAGCTTTTTTATAGAGGGGTAAACATTTTTACTTTTTTCATAAAGTACTCTTGCCTCTTGTATTGCTTTTTTGATACTCTCTTTTTGATTGGCTAGAGAAGTGGTGAGTTCTTCCACTCTTGTTGTATAAGCCTCTTTGATGCAGTTTGTGTCTTGGCATGTGTTTCTCTTTTTCATCCATGCTCTTTGGTCGGCTTGAGTAGATTTGAGAAAGTTTTTCATCAAGTTGTGAGAGTTCCGTGTCTTGACATATCATCTTTTCCACTTTGGTTGTGGCTTTGGTGCAGTCAAAGCTCGCTCCAAAGAGTGAAAGTGATGTGAGGAGGATGAGGGCAAGGTACTTTTTCATTTAGGCTGCCTTTGTATGGGGTTTATAGTTTTGGTTATTTTGAGCTACATGCCATGAGTTTTCTTGGCATGTAATAGTGCAAAAATGTTTTTTTATACTAGCGAAATATTCTTGGCATGTAGATGAAGTTTTATAGTTTTTTGTGTTTGTTTTTATGGTTGTTGGTTTTTGTCTATGGAGGGTTTAGGAGCTTCTTTAAGCTCATCTACAATATCAGATTACATATTGCAGTTGCAGAAGACGAGGATTATTACATTGTTTTCAACCAACATTCAAATCCTCCGATAATATTTATTCTTGTAAATGACCCACCCATAGAATCATTCTTGCATACATGCCATAAAACTCAATGCAAGGACTACACCATGTTGGCAATACCCTTAGATACTCAAGAAAAAACGACAATATCAAAACTTTTCGGCAATGCACCGTACTTCGCACTGCTTGATCTGCAAACGGGGCAGTTTCGCGTCATAGAGAACGAGCAATGCGGCAACGGAGGCAAAAGTGCCACACTTTTAGCACAAAAAGGTGCGAATAAAACGCTTTTTTATTATATGGGAGAGGGGGTGTATAACGAGCTTGCAAAGCACGGTGTGGAGGTTTATACGTCAAAGCATTCCATCGAATCGATCGATGCCATTTATATGACTTTTTTAAGAAACGGCTACACGAAGCTTAACGCGGCAAACTACAAAGAGCTGCTCGATAGCGGTTCAAAAAGTTGCAGTTGTTCCTAAGTATCTCTACATGCCATAAAAACTTTGGCATGTAAGTGCCGAAAAACCGCTATTTTGCTTCTTTTTCATTTCGTTACCTGCTACAATTCGCCTTGAAAAACCAAAACGGTATTTCGTCATAACGAAATAAAAGAGAAAAAGGGAAGCGATGCGTCTTACTCTTAGCGAAGAAGAGATCCAGTACATTTTAAGTAAAATCGAAAAAAAAGAACTTATCAAAAAAATCCGCCACCAACTCGAAGCCGATCAAGCTAGAGACAAAACCAAAAAACTCAAATCTGCCGACAAAGCAACGAAAATCAGAACCCAAAGAGCAAAAATAAAAATACAAAACGGGATGAATCTGTTGCGAATGGAAAATCAAGAGCTGACCTACTATGCGATCGCAAAATACAGAGGCGTTAGCTATG
>JAQUCZ010000026.1:0-2298 GCA_028685945.1 Sulfurimonadaceae bacterium
TTTGAATATTCAGGCAGAACCCGAAGTGGGGCTCGTGTGCGAACTGATCTACCATGCAGGAAAACTCAGCGAGATCAAACCCACCTATTTCGGTGCGTACAACGACTGTTCTATCCGTGTTGCGGGTGCTGCAAAAATCAGCGACAAAAAGAACTGGGGGGAGTATTCCAAAGGTTTTACCAACGCACTCGTTAAGATCGACAAGTTCGAAGAGGGCGGGATTATGGATCGCTACTCCATCTGCAGTTTTCTACGCCGCGAGGGGGAGTTGCACCAATACGGCGAAAACGTGGAGCTGTTGGGGTATAGCTATTTCTACGAAAAACTTACCGATTGGATGGTGAATCAGATCACCACGCAAGACGACTTTGGACCGCTTGAACCCCTTGAAGAGTATTTCATGGCATGTCATAATCCCAAAGAGGCGCTCATCAGTATCGGTGCTACGCGCTACACCCCTTACGGAGAAGAGACGTTTCTAGCCGTGGGCGATGAAGTGATCGTGGCGCTTTACGACCACGATGCACTCACGTTTGAGGCGATGGAAGAGCTGATAGAGAAAAAAGAGTACACCCACCCTGCAATGAGCGTTTTAGCCCAAAAGGTTATCTAACGGTGCGCGGCGCAAAACTCGATCTTTTTATCGGTGCGCAAATCGATGAGGGGTGGAGCGAAATCGCTTCGGAGCGCAAATCTACCCTCGCTGCCGACACCCTCCCACATGCCAAGCACGAGCTTTTTTTCAAAAAAGAAAAACGCAACGGCAAAACGGTCACGTTGGTGGGGGAGTTTTTTTTAGAGGCGAGCGAGAGTACGCGTATTCTCAAAGAGCTTAAAAAAAAGCTCGGCTGCGGCGGCACCTTTAAAGAGGGATGGATGGAGTTTCAGGGGGATATCAAAGAGAAAATCCGCCCCCTTTTAGTCGAAGAAGCGTTTCGTTTTAAACCGAAACATTAAGCTATTTGCTCATTTTTTACTTTCTCTACGGGCTCTATTTTCGTGCGCATCATAAAGCGGTTTCTTCCGTTTTGTTTGGCGTAGTAGAGCATCGCATCGGCATTTAAAACATAATCGCTCGGCTGAAATTCTGCCTGCATTTTTGCGCATACAAACCCCAAAGAAACCGTTAGCACCGAAGAGACCTTCGAAGAAGCGTGAGGTATCTGCATTGTTTCGATCGTTTCGCATATCGTCTCCGCAAGAGTTGCACTTTCAAATTCATCCAGTCCCACGATCAAAACACCGAACTCCTCTCCGCCCAAACGGAAGAGATAATCCGTAGGTCTTCTTAAAACACTTCGCAGCCCCTCGGCAACCATGCGAAGCACTCGATCCCCCTCGACGTGACCGTAGGTATCGTTGTATTGTTTAAAATAATCGATATCGAGCATCATAAAAGTGACATAGAGGTTATCGCGCCGCGCGCGTCGTATTTCGCGCTCAAAGATCATATCGAAATAGCGTCGGTTGTATAGCCCCGTCAGCGAGTCGGTATACGAAGCGTTTTCGAGTTTTTTGTTCACCGCTTGGAGCTTGCTTGAAGCAAGTTTAAGCTTTTTATGCTCTTCATGGATCGCCTTAAAGACGTAATAGATAATCGCCAAAACGATCAAAATCACCAACACCAAAACGGTGATAAGTTTGATGTTTCTCTCGTTGTACTCGGTTAAAAATTTGTTTCTTTCGTATTTGGCTATGTCAGTTTCGTAGCGGATCAGTTTTTGGATCACGCCGTGGATATGGGAGATAGATTCGTCAATGTCGTTGATGGAGATCATAAGCACGTCGGAGTGTTCCATAGAGGTGTTGATAAGGGCTTGAAAATAGCCGTTGGTGTTTTCGATCTCCAAAGAGGTGTAATCGACGTAAAGCATCTCGTCGTAACGCTTAAAGTGCGATCTGTACGTCTGCCAAATCTCCTCAATTTTTTGCACCCCCTCCTCGATGAGCATCGCGCCCTCGTCGGAGCTGATCTGTTCGGTCTTGACTTTGTAAGCGTTTGAGGCGACATTGCTGTGATAGATTTGCAAAATCTCATTAAGCTCCATCACGGGAACCAAAGAACCGAAGTAGATCGTATCGAGATTTTTTTTCGTCGCATTGATATTGAGCACGCTCATTACCGAGACGGAAAATAACCCTACGGCGATAGAGATGAACAGAAGAAGCAGTTTACTTTTAGGCGTTAACGAGTCGAGTCCAATCATATTTTTCTCCATTATTTATTGTTAGCAGCAAACATCGTTCCACTATATCGTAATATAACTTCAAAACTTTAGATTCTCAAATTCTATTTAT
>JAQUCZ010000026.1:2398-8685 GCA_028685945.1 Sulfurimonadaceae bacterium
TTATGTTAAAATCCCCGTTTTTACAACTATTTTAAGAGAGCAATTATGGCAAAACGGGAATTTAAAAACAAACGACTCAAAGAGATTATCAAAAATATTGCAGAGGATTTTCGCTACTCCAACGAGATGGGGGAATACGCGCTGCTGTTTTACAAAGCCGATACGACGGGGAGTATCAACGGTGCAGAGATCGAGAAGATGCTCGAGTATGTCACCACGGGGCTGGAGGAGCTTGAGAAAAACATAAGCTGGCGCGAGGAGTTTTTGCGCGAAAATGCAGGCGTTGACGAGATCAAGATGCTGCAAAACATGAAAACGATTGAAGAAGAGTATATCGAACTCAAAAAATTTCTTGAAAAATAGGAGAGACGATGCAACACGAAGCGATTAAAACCCAAGAGTATTTCACCGTAGCACAGATACAAGAACACCTTCAAAACGTCGAATTTATCGTGATGGCGGCTCCCGCACCCGATAGTTTTCAAGAAACGCCGATCCATTTTACGATTTTTTTGAATACCGACGAAAATCTTCCCCAAGAGATACAAGAAGCGGTGTTGGAGAAGTTTTTGCGCGAACATGCCATAAGCCGCCCCAAAGAGCTTTTAAGCGCCCTGATGCCCGTAGGGTTTGCGCAAACGACGCAGCAAACCCCGATGCCGATGCTGCTTATAAAACCCCAAGACAGAACCACCATACCCCACGTACCGATGTTCGTGTACGATTTTCTTGCCGATTCGGTGGAGTTTGAAGAGGTAAAGACAAAACAACTCACGGGGTGGAGCTACAGTTATAACTAACTCTTTGGCATGTAAGTTTAGAACCCCACATGCCAAGGTTTTTTAGAGCACCACGGCGAAGATGCCGCCTCTGCGGTAGATGTAGAACCGTTTTTTCTTCTCGTTTTGCGTCGCTTTTGCGAAATCTTCGACGTGTTTAATCTCGACGTTCTCGATCTGTACGATCACGTCGCCCGCCATGATCCCTATCTTTTGTGCCTCGGAATCTTGCGCTACTTCGCTGACTACCACCCCTTGGATGTTTGCCGTTACGCCGAACTCTTGTTTATTCATCGCCGAGAGATTTTGCACACTTAAGCCTTTGTAGCTAAAACCGCCGCTCTCTTTAAACGTACCCGTCTGGTGCATCAGTTGTACTTTTTTGGTAATCACTTTGTTGTCGCGCAGAATCTCCAAAGTCACCGTAGCGTTAGGCTCAAAAGTTCCTATAATGTTTTTAAGTTCGCTTGAGCCTTTGACCTTTTTCCCCTCGACGCTCAAAATCAAATCGCCCCGTTTCAGTCCCGCTTTATCGGCAGGGGTGCCCTCTTCTATGCTTGTAACGAGCGCGCCGAATTTACCGTTGTAAAAGCTACTCATATCATCACTCACGTCGGAGATACGTACGCCCAAATAGGCGCGTTTAAACTCCCCGTTCTCTATAAGCGCGGTAGCGATTTTACTCACCATGTTTGCGGGGATCGCAAACCCTATCCCCACGTTGCCGCCGCTTTTGGAGATGATCGCGGAGTTGATTCCTATGAGATACCCCGCCGAATTGATAAGCGCACCGCCCGAATTTCCCGGATTGATCGAAGCGTCGGTTTGGATAAAATCTTCATACTCTACGATCCCCACGCTGCTTCTGCCCGTTGCCGAGACGATCCCCTGCGTTACCGTCTCCCCCACGCCAAAGGGGTTACCCAGCGCAAACACTACGTCGCCTACTTTGACGTCGTCGGAGTTGTAAAAGGTTAAGGCATGCAGATTTTTCGCTTCGATTTTAATAATCGCCAAGTCGCTTTTTGGGTCTTTGCCGATCAGTTTTGCTTCGTACTCTTTTTGGTCTCCCGCAAGATTGACCACGATCTTATCGGCACCGTCTACGACGTGGTTGTTGGTGACGATATAGCCGTTGGAAGCAATAATCACCCCGCTTCCCAAAGAGCGCTCGACACGCTCTTGGGGGATCCTCGAATCCTCAAAACCTCTAAAAAATTCCCTAAAAAACGGATCGTTGAAAAACGGGTTGGTATAAAGCCCCTGCGATACGCTTTTTTGGGTCGATATATTTACCACGCTTTTGCGTGCATTTTCAAGCACCGAAGCATACGACAAAAGAACCTTTTGCTGTGTCGCTTCTTCGCGCGGCATCGTTTGTGCGTATTTTATATCTGCATTCTCCTTGGCATGTAGCAATGCCGCGGCGATACATAAAGACAATAATAGTTTTTTCATAAAGACTCCTTTTGTTTTTTGCAAAAAAATTGTATTCCTAAATATTATACAAAACGGAAACGAAAAAGAAAAATATTTACTTGTTGTATCAATACTTGTCTTGACAAGTAAATATTTTTCTTTTATAATCCCACATGCCAAGGAGAAAACTATGGAGTTTAACATGGATCGCTCATTGGGATTTGTGCTCAATAAAACGGCACTTTTTTCCAAGAGTGTTTTTAACGAAAAAATAAAACGCTTCGGCATCACCCCCGAACAGTGGTCGCTTGTGTTTCGCATAGTAGAGCGCAGCCCCTTAAGCCAAAAAGAGCTAAGCGAATGTACCTACAAAGACGGGGCAAACATCGCCAGAAGCTTGGAGAGGCTTGAGCAAAAAGGGCTTGTCGTGCGCATGCCAAACCGAGAGGATCGCCGCAGCGTTTTGCTCTACCCTACCCAAAAAGCGCACGATCTCGTGGCTCAAGTAGCTGTGATCTCGCAAGGTTTTAACGAAGAACTCACCCGAGGATTTAGCCAAGAGGAGCGCGAGATGCTCTTAGAGCTTTTAACAAAACTGGAAAACAATCTGACGCAAGGAGAAAAAGATGGATCTCAAAAATAAAACAATCTGTATCACGGGAGCAAACGGCGGCGTGGGCGCGGCAACCCTCTCTTACGCACTCGCACACGGTGCAAAAAAAATCTATGCCGCAGCGCGTAACACCGCTTCGCTCGAGGCTTTAGCGGTAAAGAACCCTTCCGTCGTACCCGTTGCGATGGATATTACAAACGCCGCGCAAGTTGCCGACGTTGCATCGCAGCTTGAGCCGCTCGATCTGCTTATCAATACCGCAGGTATAAACAGCGGCGCAAGAGTTTTCGATGCGACGCGCGAGGATTTTGAGGTAAATGTTTTTGGAACGCTTAACGTTTACAGAGCGTTTACACCCAAGATGCAAACGGGGGGTGCGATCGTTACCGTTACCTCGATCTTGGCATGTATGAATCTTCCGATTATGGGGCTTTACTGTGCGTCCAAAAGTGCTTTGCGCTCCCTTACGCAAGCGCTTCGCGCCGAAGTGGCATCGAAAAACATCGAGGTGTATGAGGTGCTTGCAGGTCCCATAGAGACAAAAATGACCGAGGGGCAAGAGATGCCAAAAACTAAACCCGAAGCGATCGTTGCGGCAATGTTCGAGGGGATTGAAAACAAAAATTTCGAGATATATCCCGACGATTTTTCAAAAATGATTCGCGAGGGGCTTGCCCATAATCCGCGCGAAGTGGAGCTTAATTTTGTCGCTTCTTTGGGGTAAAAGGGCGTAGTACGAAATCGCGCAGTTTGCCCAGTTCGACCCGAAGTGCCGCGTAGCGCATCACTTTTGCCAAAGCCTTCCACTCTTTTTTATCATAGCAAGGCTCTTGGCATGTGCGGCATCTAGGCTTGGGGTCGTGCGGGCATGCCGAAAGTCTCTCTAGGGCATACCCAAGAAGCTCTGCACACTCTTCACACAGCGAGGCTTCAAAAAGGTAGGGAATCTCCTCGTGCATTATACGAAACGATCGCTTCTCTTGGCATGTGTGGTTTTGGGAACAATACAAAGAGAAAAAACGCTCCAGATGCGCGCTCTCCTCTTGGAGTTTTTGCAGTTGCATCAATGTGCGCTACAAGGACTCATTCCCGTTTTAAAAAACGACGCGGTTACGGTATCCATCGTTTGGATATGGTGCAGCAGCCACGGTGCAAGGCTACGGGTGAGATACTCTTTGAGTGCGGCGGCATCGCGCGTTTTGTTCCAATGGCGAAACACTGCATCCATCTCGTGGAGTGCGCGGTCGTGTTCCCCTTTGTGCATCGGATACGGGGGAAAATTCTTCTCCCGCATCATCACCTCTTCGGCTTGAAAATGCCCTATGGTGTGTTCAAACCACTCGGTAAAATTATCGCTTACGCTTTTTGCATTCTCTTCGTTTTGCAGCTTCTCGTACGCCTCAAGCGCGTCGTAAAGTTTGTTGATAATCATTACGTCTTCGTAGTGGGTTGCGTTCATAAAATCCATCGCAACCAGCGGCATTGCGTCTTTATCGAGTAACATATAGTATCCTTTTATAAATCTTGTAGTCCCCGCGATTGTAGCGAAAAAGAGGGACATTGCGATTGATATGCGTCAAGTTACAAGCTATAATACCCCGCATGGATACACAACTTTTACGCAAACTCGATATTTTCCAAGAGCTTTCCGAAGAGAAACTCAAACAAATCGGCGCAATTACTACCTTTAAAACCCTCAGCGAGGGGAATATTTTGTTTTACGAGGGGGAGAACCCCGAGTATTTTTATGCTCTTTTAGAGGGTGCGCTCAAACTCTACAAAACGGGGATCAAAGCAAACGAGATCGTGCTCCACTACTTTCGCTTCCCCACCCTCGTCGCCGAAATGGCATCGCTCGAAGAGTTTCCTTTCCCTGCCACGGCAATCGTCATGGAGGAAAATACCCAAATCGCACTGATTAGCAAAAACAAGTTTTTAGAGCTGCTCCGTCACGATGCGCAGCTCTCTTTTTTTGTTATTAAATCGCTGACGAAAAAGATCAAAACCCTCGAAGTCGCCATTAACCGCAACCTTGTTTTTGATTCCACCCTCAAAGTCTGCTCCATTCTCCAAGAGCAGCCCGACATCTTCGCCATGCACAAAAGCAAAGAGGTAGCTCTGCTTTTAAACATGGCGCCCGAAACCCTTTCGCGCATTATGCAAAAGCTCAAAAAACTTCATATCCTCAGCGAGGATAATCTCCTCGTAGCCCCCGAAAAACTCGAACTCTTTTTGGAGTTTAAGTAGTCTAAATCTCCGGCAGCTCTTTAGTTAAGTCAAACCCGTTGACGACGCAGCGCACTTTTGTTTGCGCAAAGAGGGGGAATTTCTCGACCTCCCCTTTGCACACACCGCTTTGCATCTGCTCAAAAAGGAGAATAAAATTATCCCCGTGGTAGCGAAACACCATACCGTTTGGATACTCTGTTTTTAAAAATTGCGCAAACTCTTTTAAGAACCGATCCCCATCGCTCCAACCGTGTTCTTTGTTGTAGCTTGAAAAGTTTTTCAGCTCTATGCGCGCCATATATTTTTTCTCTTCTCCCAAGCGGCTTAAAAACGTTTGCAGATAGGTTTCGTTGTACACGTCGGTCAAGGAGTCCATAAAAAAGTAAGCAAAACGGCGTTGTTCAAGCTCGTTTGTAGGTAGCTGCGAGGTTTGTTCTATGTCGATCCCCTCCAAAACTTTTAACGCCACCTCGGCGACTTCGGGGTGGAACTGTTCGCCGCTAAAACGTTTTACCTCTTCTAACGCCTCCTCGACCAATTTACGCGATTTGTAGATGCGGTTGGTGGTCATCGCATCAAACGCATCGGCAACCGCCATGATGTAGGAGAGAAAAGGGATAGAGTTGGGGTACTCTTTGGGCGTTGCGGGGTACCCTTTGCCGTCGTAGCGCGCATGGTGGTACTTGATAATCTCGGCAAGGTCTTTGTACATATTGATCTTCGAGAGCATTTTATACCCCGCGTTGGCATGTTCTTTGATCAGCTCGTACTCAAGTTGGGTCAGATGCCCCGGTTTAAGCAAAATCGAATCGGGGGTAACCACCTTCCCTATGTCGTGCAAAATAGCCGCTTTTTCGAGTTTGACGATCTCCGCCTCCTCCATGCCAAACCCTTGTGCAATCAAACGGCAATAGTGTGCTACGCGAAGGGTATGCCCTGCGGTATAGCTGTCGCGCTGTTCGATGATATTGACAAACGCCAAAATGGTCTCTTCGTAGTTGGATATCTTTTCAAGCTCCATAAATTTAAGCTTGCTTCTTTGGTAGATGGTATTTAGCGCCAGCCCTATATCGGTTGCAAGATTCTCAAGCATCCGCAGCTCTTGCTCTTTAAACCCGTCCTCTTTTTCGGTGAAAACGGTGAGCGCACCCAAAATCTCCTCATCTTTGCCGCCGCGGATCGGGATGCTTGCAATCGAGCAAGAGGTGCACTTGTAATCGTCCCCCCTTACGCCGAATTTGTAGCCG
>JAQUCZ010000027.1 GCA_028685945.1 Sulfurimonadaceae bacterium
TAAGATTGAAAAATACGCAAAAAATGTTCCACATCTTACATTCTTTTCAGTTTTTTTACCCTACAATAAACCAAAAAATAAGAGTGAAGCAGATGAGAGTCGATAAATTTTTAAATGCGGTCAATATTACAAAACGGCGTTCCGTCGCTCAGGATATGATAGAAAACGGTGTCGTGCTTGTCAACGGCACGGTAGCAAAAGCGAGTAAAAACGTCGAGGTGGGTTCTATTATTACGATCAATTACCTTGAACATCCAAAAAAGTATCAGGTATTGAAAATCCCCGAAACAAAATCGACGCCGAAGTCTTTACAACACGAATACATTAAGGAGATCGAATGAATTATAAAGCGGCAAAAGAGATTTTTGAACACCTCTTCAGCGGCGATATGGGTGCCGAGGAGATGCGCGAACTGCTTGTGAATATCAAGCTTGACGAGAGCACCCCTTATGAGGTGATTGCGGGTGCGGCAGAGGTGATGCGCGCCCATGCCATAGCTTTGCCTATCTCCAAAGAGCTTCAAGCAAGAGCGATCGACATCGTAGGTACGGGCGGGGATAAGATAGGGAGTTTTAACATCTCCTCAACCTCTTCGATTTTGCTTGCTGCGTGCGGCTGTTTTGTCGCTAAGCACGGAAGCCGCTCTATCACCTCCAAATCGGGGAGTGCCGATATGTTCGAGGCTTTGGGCGTACGGCTCGATCTGGGAATAGAAAAAAGTGCGCGCCTTTTGGAAGAGACGGGCTTTACCTTTATGTTTGCTCAAAACCACCACCCTGCAATGAAGTTTATTATGCCGGTGCGCAAGACGATCCCCGACAAGACGATTTTTAATATTTTGGGACCCTTAACAAATCCCGCAGGGGTGAAAAAATCGCTCCTTGGGGTGTTTGATAAATCGTTCGTGCCAAAAGTAGCCCAAGCGTTACAGCTCAACGGTGCGACCTCTACCATAGTCGTGAGTTCCAAAGAGCGGATGGATGAGATCAGCATCAGCGATATCACCTATGCGAGCGAGCTTAAAAACGGTATCAAACACGATTTTATCATCGACCCCGAGGAATACGGGATTAAAAAAGCGCCGCTGAGTGCAATTATCGGCGGGGATGCAGGGGAAAACGCAAAGATTCTTTATGCTATTTTTGAAGGCAATGCAACCGACGCACAAAGAGATATCGTGTTGCTAAACACCGCGGCGGCGCTTATCGTCGAGGGGGCGGCACGCGATTTTCAAGACGGCTTGGAGATAGCGCGCGAAGCCCTTAAAAAGGGCGCGGCAACGGCGAAACTCAAACAGATTATGGAAGTCTCCAACAAACTATGAAAACCTACACTCTCAAACAAAACGAGCTTGGCATGTTGGCAGAGGCGCTTGTAAAAGAGTTCCCTTCGGGCGTAGTGCTTTTGCGCGGCGATTTGGCGGCTGGGAAAACCACCTTAACGCGAGAGATTGCGCGCGCTTTAGGGTGCACGGAGGATGTAACCTCTCCTACCTTTTCTTTGCAACACCGCTACGGCGAGAGGCTCTACCACTATGACATCTACAACCACGGGTTGGAACATTTTCTCTCCCTTGGCATGTTGGAGGAACTCGAAAAAGAGGGATTGCATTTGGTAGAGTGGGGCGATGAGGCGCTCGAAGAGATTTTGGCTGCGGCGGGGATCCCGACAAAAGTGGTAGAGATAGAAAAAATTGCAAACGATATGAGAGAATACAAGGTACGAGATGCACACGCTTAAAGCAGTAGATTTAAAGAAAAAGATTAAAGATTTAGAGATCGTCAAAGGGATGAGCCTTGAGGTCAAAAGCGGCGAGGTCGTAGGGCTTTTAGGACCCAACGGGGCGGGAAAAACCACCACCTTTTATATGATATGCGGGCTGGTCGAAGCAAGCGGCGGGGAGGTGTTTTTCGACGGCGAAAACCTCTCGAAGATGCCGTTGCACCAAAGAGCACTCAAAGGGATCGGGTATCTGCCCCAAGAGGCGTCGATATTTAAAGATTTAAGCGTCGAAGACAATCTGATGGTCGCCGCACAGGTTAAGATAAAAGATCCCGAGGCACAAGAGAAGCGGATCACCGAACTTTTGGATATGTTTAATATCGAACCGATCCGCTACCGCAAAGGGATAAGCCTTAGCGGCGGGGAACGCCGCCGTGTGGAGATCGCCCGCGCGCTTGTAAACGAGCCGAAGTTTTTGCTTCTCGACGAGCCGTTTGCGGGGGTTGACCCCATCGCGGTGATGGATATTCAAAACGTCATTAGACAGCTTGTTTCGTACGATATCGGAGTGCTTATCACCGACCACAACGTGCGCGAGACGCTTGACGTGTGCGACCGTGCTTACGTCATCAAATCGGGAACGCTTTTGGCAAGCGGCACGAGCGAGGAGATAGGGCAAAACGCCGACGTGCGTAAACATTATTTGGGGGAAACATTTAAGCTATAGGCTTTGATGGAAAAAGATGGCAGTATTACGAACGACCCAAAACGTAGAGACCAAACACAAACTCTCAAACACCCTTCGTAACTGGCTGCCGATTTTGCACTCGAGTCTAAGCGACTTGGGCGAAGCGATGGCTCCGTTTGTAGAAGCCAACCCCTTGGTCGAGGTCAAATCGGGTTTTGAGGAGGATTTTGAAAAGCGCCTCCCCCGTAAGATCATCTCCCAAAGCGTGAGCAACACCCGCACCGAACAGATAGAAGCGCTTACTATCCAACATAAATCGCTTTACGACGTGCTTGACGAGCAGATCGAAGCGCCCCTGTTTCCTACACCCCTCTCGCAAAAAATCGCCGCATTCGTGGTTGCGAACCTCGATGAAAACGGCTACTACGAGGGGGAGAGCGAAACGTTTTGCAAGCAACATGCCATAACCTTGGCGGAGTTTGAGCGGGTGCGCCTGCGTTTTGCCCACGTAGAACCGGTGGGGATCGCTGCCAAAGATTTAGCCGAATCGTTTTTGTTTCAGCTTGATAGCTCCGACATAAAAGACGAAGCGTACGGGCTTTGCGTAAAGGTGATCAACGATCTTGAGCATATCCACGGCTACGCAAACGAACCCCATTTTGCCGAGGTGATGCGGGTATTGGGTAGTTTTAAAAACCCTCCCGCCATCGATTTTTTAGAGGAATCGAGCCAAATTATCCCGGATTTGATGATCTATTTTAACGACGAACACAATATCGAAGTCAAACTCAACGATGCGTACTACCCCACCATAGAGATCGACACAAACTACGGTGTCGCACACGAATTCGTGACCCAAAAAATAAAGGAAGCAAAAAGCCTCGTCGATGCGCTCGAGATGCGAAAAGCGACCCTTTACAAAGTCGGGCTGATGATCGTGGAGTACCAGTACGAGTTTTTTACGGGGGGCGCGATCATGCCTTTGACCCTCAAAACATTGGCGGATGAATTCGGGCACAACCCCTCCACCATCTCCCGCGCCATCGCCAACAAATACATAGCATGCGAGCGGGGCGTATTTGCGATGAAAGATTTTTTCACCACCGCTATAGACGAGGATGTAAGCAACGCCGCTATCAAAGAGTTCGTCACCAATCTCATCAAAAACGAAAACCGCAAAAAACCTTTGAGCGATATGAAGCTTTTGGAGCTGATCCAAGAGAAATTCAAAGTGCAAATGGTGCGCCGCACTATCGCCAAATACCGTAAACAGCTCAATATCGCAGGGAGCAGCGAGCGTAAAAAACTGTACCATCTGCATTAAACACGGAGAACAATTTTGGCAAAAATCAAACTGGGAACAACTTTGGCAGGTTCGCTTTGGCTTGCTTCACTGCAACATCATTTTGGAAACGACAGCAGACTTGCACGAGGCAAAACCTATTTTAATAAAGGGTTAGTCAAAAGTTTTCAAATAGTAGATTACGACGTTTGGGCAAAGGTCAAAGGCTCTTACGGTACCTACGAGGTAGATTTTGCTTTTTCTCAGTTTGATGAGCTGCGTCAAAAAATTATCGGTTATTTTCAGGCAAATCCGATGGAAAAATTGGGATTGCTTCAAGGTGTTTTATCGCAGGAGTTTTTCGATTGGTGCGAAAAAGAGGGGATCAATTGGACGCCGAGACTTTTTCGTACAGCATTATTTCGCCATTACGGTTACAATTTTACATGCCATTGCGAATGTTACGATTTTTACGACGAAGACCCTTGCAAACATATCTATGCATTGATGTACGCACTTGTCGGTGAGATCGATAACAACCCGCTTATACTTTTAAAACTTCACGGTATAGAGATCGGGGATATCGTCGATTCAAACGAGGTCTCTCAAGAGATAGTTTATCCCGTTGAAATCGTGTACAAAGAGAGTTTTGCACCCGATAAAAAGATGCTTTTAGAGCCTATTAAGATTGTGCATCACGAAGAATCTGCGGGGTTTATCACCTCGTTGTTGCCGAAAAATCCGCCGTTTGCTCCGATCGACTACCAAAAGGCGATGGGGGAGTTCTACAAAGCTTCCAAACAAAATCTTCCGCAACTCGTATCTTTGCCCTCAAACGAACACGGCGAAAAAATAGAGCGTTTGTTTAAAGAGGCAAAGATTGAGATTGTCGTCGACAGCACGATGCAAAATTCCAAAGCGATTCTCAAGCATAAGGTGTTTCGTCAAGAAGCGGTGATTCACGAGATTTTAGCACCCTATATGATTGATAGTAATTCTTTGGGATGTAGTATCGATTTGCTCTCTTTCGTGCGGTTATTTTTGTCGTTTAAGAGTGAAGAGGGGAGTTTTTATTATCGCTATTTTTATCAACTTTGCCGTCTTGGGTATCTCATCGTGCACACTTCCTCTTTTATCCCCGCCGTGATTAAAGAGAAAGCCAAAAGCCGTTTTTTTATAGGGTGGATCCCTTTAGAGACCAAAACGTTTCACGAACAGCTTGAATATACCCTGCCGCATGCCATAGCCTCGGTACGCCATAACCAAAGGGGTGCGTATTTTGATCCTCTAAGCGGTACGAAAATGTTTCTAGGGGGATTTTTAAGCGAGTACGTAAGAACCCTCGGGTTTATGCACAAACAACGCCATGCCAACCCTCCCGAAATCTCGAAAACTTTTTTTCAAGGTGTGCCGTTTGCTCAAAAAGGTGCAGGGAAACATAATATCGATAAAGCAGTTGCAAACACTTTTTCGATTTTTATGCTCAAACAAGGCAACTACCTTCTTTCTTTGGCACTACGACGCAATGAAGGTGCACAAAAATACGAGCTCTCTTTACATGCCAAAGATATCCGCACGAACGAAGAGGGAACTTTTAGAGATGTTCTGCAAAAAGACGTTGCAAAAGAGCTTTTAAAACTTCTTGCCCCCATGCGTGGTGTTTTACCGCAAATCGAGCATTTTTTCGAGAGCGACTCTATCCTTTTGGAAAAAGAAGCGTTTGAGGATTTTATCCTCGAGAGAGCGTCGCTGTTGCAGGCGTTGGGGGTGGTGCTCGTACTTCCAAAAGAGTTGCACAATCTCATCAAACCCAGACTTTCTCTCTTTGCAAAAACAAAAAAAGTACCGCAGTCGTTTTTGGAACTGGCAAAGATTTTGGAATACGACTGGAAAATTGCCATCGGTGAGCATCGCATCGACATCGATGAATTTGCCGCTTTGGTGCAGGAACAGGGGAGAATCGTTCATTATAAAGACACCTGTATCACGCTCACTCCCGAGGAGTTTAAAAATCTTCTAGCGGGTGCGAAGAAAAAGCTCAAGGCGACGCCGTTTGATGTTTTGCGGGAGCGTTTTGCAGGGAATTTGCAAAGCGATGCGTCACTGAATATTTTCTTTGAAAAGCTTTTTGAACCAAAAATTATCCACATGCCAAAGGGATTACAAGCAACGCTTCGGGAGTACCAAAGAAGAGGAATTGCATGGGCACTTTCAAATCTGCTTAACAATTTCGGGGTAATTTTGGCTGACGATATGGGACTTGGAAAAACGATTCAGACCATTGCGGTTTTGCTGTATCTTTATGAAAATCAACATGCCAAAGATGCGACACTGATCGTAGTGCCGACGTCGCTTTTAAACAACTGGCAAAACGAACTTTGTAAATTTGCCCCTTCGCTGAGTTACTCCCTCTACTACGGGCAGGGGAGAAAACTTGAAGATACCCGCTTGATCCTTACGACTTACGATACCTTAAAACGGGACGAGGCATTGAGCGGAAAAACTTTTGATGCGGTGGTAATAGACGAAGCACAAAAGATTAAAAATCCCGATACGCAGGCGGCCGTGGCGGTAAAAAGTATCAAAAGCAAATACAAAATCGCACTCAGCGGTACCCCCGTGGAAAACTCCCTAAGCGAGTTGTGGAGTATTTTTGATTTTGCTTTGAGCGGCTATCTTGGGGATTTGAACAGTTTCATAGCGCAATATGCAAAACCTATCGAGATAGAAAAAGATGCGGCTACGGCAGAGATGCTTAAAAAAATCACCGCTCCTTTTATGTTGCGCCGGCTTAAAACCGATAAAAGTATCATAGACGACCTTCCGGATAAAATCGTCATCGACGAATACGTCTCCATGGTGCCAAAACAAGCCGCACTTTATCAAAGTATCGTCGATACGACGATGCAAAAGCTTGATACGCTCGAACCTAGCGAGAGGTTCGGGCTGGTATTTAAACTTATCACCGAACTTAAACAGGTGTGTAACCACCCGAGAAATTTCGATAAAACCTCCGAAATAGATGCACTTATCAGCGGCAAGACACAGATGCTTATGGAGCTTTTAGAGGGGATACTCTCACGCGGGGAGAAAGTGCTTATTTTTACCCAGTATGTTGCAATGGCACGGATACTTTCCGAGATTATAGAAAAAGCGATGCTTATAGAACCTTTGGTGCTTGATGGTTCTTTGAGCAAAAACGCACGTCAAAAACTCGTCGATACGTTTGAGGAGAGCACCCAACACCCCGTGTTTATCCTCTCTCTCAAAGCAGGCGGGGTGGGGCTTAACCTCACCTCCGCTTCCAACGTTATCCACTACGATTTGTGGTTTAACCCCGCGGTTGAAAACCAAGCCACCGACAGGGCATTTCGCATCGGACAAACCAAAAACGTGTTTGTCTATAGACTGATTACTAAAAATAGTTTCGAGGAAAAAATCGACAATATGATCAAAGCAAAAACCGCCATCGGTGAGATGAGCGTTTCGGTAGGGGAAAAATCGATTGCGTCGATGGACAACGAAGAGATAAAAATGCTTTTTAGTCAGAAATGAAGGTTGCATCGTGATTACTTCTCTTAAAAAACGTCTTGATGCCGAAGTGCAAAAACGCAACCGCGAAGGGGAAGTGTGCGATGAGCGGCTTGACCCCATTATGGTGGCGCATTGTTACCGCGATGAGCGGGTGGCTTTGGTATGTGCTCTTTTTGCCTACGGTAACGTCAAGCAGATCGTGAAGTTTTTGGAATCTCTTGATTTTTCCCTGCTTGATGGGGATGAGGCGGATGTGCAAAAAGCCTTGGCATGTCGCTACTACCGTTTTCAAAAGAGCGAAGATATTATTGCGCTTTTTATAGCTTTGGGGCGCTTACATGCCAAGGGTTTAACCTTAGAGACGGTGTTTAAAAAAGGGTACATGCCAAAGAAAAATCCCATCGAGGGGATCAACGAACTTATCCGCACCCTTGCCGCACTCTATCCCCACGCCACGGCAGGTTATACCTTTTTACTTTCGCAGGTGACGAACAAAACCAAGGGTGCGGGGGCGCTCAAACGCTGGATGATGTTTTTGCGCTGGATGGTGCGCCACGATTGTATCGACATGGGGTTATGGCATGGAGTCGATAGCGCCGATTTGATTATTCCGCTCGATACCCACACTTTTAACGTTTCTCGCAAATTAGGGCTTTTAAGCCGTAAAACCTATGATCTGCAAGCGGCGATAGAGCTGACAAACACCCTCAAAAAGTTCGATGCCGCCGATCCGCTCAAATACGATTTTGCGCTTTACAGATTGGGGCAAGAGGGGCTTGTTTAAGAATGAAGCTTCATTAAAAAACAAAAAATCTTACACTATTGATACAACAATAGTTCATTTCTGTATTTTTCTCATATTTAACAATAATTCATATATTTAAGTATTTTTGTATTGAGTTTTTTATATGATATCACTGCTTTGTAATTTTAGGGAGCTATAGTGTTTATTAATAACTGACGTTACGCAGCAATAGCTCAAATCGGCACACAATATGCTTTTGAAGGAGCATGAAGACAGACTACCTAGAACTTTATACAGATTATTTGATCAGTAACAGCGGATTCGCTACGGCGACAGGATTATCGGCGATGATGGACAATCGTGTGAGCCACGATCAGATTACACGGTTTTTGAGTTCAGAGGAGTTTGATTCAAAGCAGTTATGGAAGATGACGAAAAAGACGGTGAGAGAGATCGAATCAGAGGATGGGTGCTTGATATTTGACGATACGGTACAAGAAAAAGCATGGACGGACGAGAGCGAAATAATGTGCTACCACTTCGACCATACGAAAAGCAAAAGCGTCAAGGGGTTGAATATTCTCAATGCACTGTATTATTCCAATGATGTTGCCATTCCCGTAGCTTTCGAGATTGTCCGTAAACCGATATGGTATTGCGAGATTGATAC
>JAQUCZ010000028.1 GCA_028685945.1 Sulfurimonadaceae bacterium
TAACGAGGTCAACCTGACGGTTGTAAGAGCTTCCACCGTAGATAGTTACGGTTTTGATACCGAGGTTTCTGCCGTATTTAAAAAGCTCGTCGCTTACTTGTGTTGCAAGTTCGCGTGTCGGGGTAATAACCAAAAGCTCTACACCGCCGTTAAGGTTCATATTGCTCAGTGCCGGCAATCCGAATGCTGCCGTTTTTCCTGTTCCCGTGTGGGCTTGACCGACCATATCGTGCCCTGCCAATACGACGGGGATCGCTTCTGCTTGAATCGGGCTTGGAGCCGTGAAACCTGCTTCCTTGATACTTCTGAGTATCTCTTTTTTCAATCCTAAATCTTCAAAGAGGATCGTTTGTTCTTGTTGTGCATTTTCTTGCATCATCTACCTTTAATTGTAAGGAGATGATACATAAAATACCTTCTCCTTGAAATATAAACGGAATTATATCTAAAAAAATGGTTGAGTTTATTAAAATTTTATATATTACTAATTAGTTAAGTTTATATATGGTTAAACGTAACATATTATGAAAAATGATGATTGGCAATATGCAATATTTTTAGTACATGCCATGAAAGATTGCGTATAATTGAACTTTTTTAAAGCGAGGTGAAATGGTGGATTTGAATATGGTTTTGGCTGTTGCGAGCTTTGTCGCTCTTTTGGTTTTGCTCTCACTTTATTTGAGACAAAAGGATCTGCTTGTACTTTTAAAAGAGGAGGGGGAGAAAAAAGATACCCTTTTGGGGGTGCTTGCAAAAGAGAAAAATGCTCTGGAACTCTCCAACGCGGTGCTGCAATCAAAGATTGAGATTGAACAAAAGAGCTTCGAGGAGAAGATCCGACTTTTAAAAGAGGCAAAAGAGGAGCTTTCCAAAGAGTTCCAACACCTCTCTTCCCAAATATTTGAAGAGAAAACAAAACAGTTTTCCCAAACCCACAAGAGCCAGTTCGAGATGCTATTGCAACCCTTTAGGGAGCAGATAGCCAATTTTTCACTCCAATCAAAAGAGCAGTTTTTAAACGAAACCAAAGAGCGCCATCTGCTGCGCGATGAATTGCAACGTCTTAAACAGATGAACGAACAGCTCTCCCAAGATGCGCTCAATCTTACAAAAGCGCTCAAAGGGGAGAATAAAACACAGGGGAATTGGGGCGAGATAGTTTTGGAGAGGGTGCTTGAGCAGTCGGGATTGCGCGAAGGGGTAGAGTATGAGCTGCAAAAAAGCTATAAAAATGAGGATGGAAAAACCTACCGTCCCGACGTTATCGTGCATCTGCCGCACGAGCGCGACGTGATCATAGATGCGAAGGTCTCTTTGGCGGCGTATGATCGTTATGTAGCGGCGGATGATGCGAATGAAAAACAACAAGCGCTTAAAGAGCATCTTTTGAGTGTATCGTCGCATATAAAGGGTTTAGGCACGAAACGCTACGAAAAACTCGAAGGGGTCAAAACACTCGATTACGTATTGCTGTTTATGCCTATCGAAGGGGCATTTATGCTTGCTCTGCAAGAGGACGGCTCTTTTTTTAAACGCGCATACGAAAACAATATCTTGGTGGTTTCCCCCGCAACGCTTTTGGTGACCCTGCGTACTATCGAGCATATATGGCGTACGCGGCGCCAAGAGGAATCGGCACAAGAGATCGTTAAAGAAGCCGAAGCGATGTATGAAAAACTGGTACTTTTCGTAGAAGATATGGAAGCGATCGGAGGCGCACTGAGTAAAACCCAAAACAGTTACGAGAGCGCTATGAAGCGTTTAAGTTTCGGACGTGGCAACGTGATCGCACGGGCGCAAAAGCTCAAAGAACTCGGGATAAAACCCACAAAAGAGCTCCCTTTAAATTTTTCTGAATAAAACCTATGGCGGTGCGTTTATTAAGAATTTTTCAAACAATGCGGGTATAATTGCCGCTAAAAAAGAAAAGTATACATTGTGAAGAAAATCAAAAATTTTGTTGTGGTGTTTGTTTTATTTTCTTTTACCTTTCTTGTCTTTCACGACGCGGTGATTGAGACGGGGGAGTTTCCCTCGTACGGCGTGGTGATGGATGAGAAAACAAAGCTCGACACCTCGGGCGAGATCCATAAAGCTTTGCATCTTTTTGTGGCTCTTAGCAATGTAGAGTTTGATTTTTTAGCTTTTGAATTACCCCGCCAGCACCCTTCTTCCACTCTTTGCTCTCTTACCTCCTTTAAAAAATTTGTTTTGGAACGACCCCCTCTGGCGTAATTTTTTCCCGTTATTACTGATTGATGTTACGCACTTTATGAGCAAAGCCCATAAAGTGGCAGGGACAAATGTCCCTACAACCCCCTAAAGCTACCCGCATCTTCCCGATACGGGAGAAAAACTGACAACTTACACCCTTTCTAAAAGAAAGTGCGTAAGGTCAATTACTGAAAAAAATAGAAAGGTCGGTTATGAAGAAAAAAATAGTTTTTTTGCTTCTTCTGCCGTTTGGATTGCAAGCAACATCTCTCGATGAGATCCTTGCAAATGCGCAGAAGAGCCATTATGTAGAAACATTAAAGCAAAACGATCTTGCTTTGAATGCTCAAATAAAAGCCCAAGCGGCATTTGAACCCTTAGAACTGAATTTGGGAATCGCACATGCCAAGAATCCGGATGAAAACGGAGCCGAATATGCTCTTGGAATTTCTCAATCGCTCGCGTATCCGCTTGCGGGGAATGCAAAAGATACGCAGGTAAGCGAATTTTCGGCAGCATCGCAAAAAGAGACGGAGTATAAAACAAACCTGTTTTTGCTTGAGATAAGTGAACAATATTATATGGCATGTACCTCGATAGAGCGACTTGGGATACTCAAAGAGTTGTTGTCGCAGCAAGAGGAGCGTCTTGTACAACTTGAAGAAGCCTATGCAGTAGGAGAAATTTCAAAAAGAGAATTATTGGTGCATCGCTTGGACTTAGTCTCGTTGCGCCAAGAGATACGCTCGTATGAAAGGGAGTCACAAGCAAAAAGGGAACTTTTGGGCGAGACGGTCGATTTTATGGAGGTAGGTGCTTTGGCATGTAGCGATCTTAGAGAGCCACGCGCTTTAGAGTCGCTACAAAACTTTGAAGGGCATGCTCGGCTGCAAGCAATTACACATCGCATTAACGCCGCAAATGCATCCTATGCGATGCAAGATACGCTGCTAGGCTCTTTGGGGTATGCGCTCTCGTACGAAAAAGAGCTTGATACGACCCGTTACTCTTTCGCGCTAAGTATCCCTTTGGGAGGTACGAGCCGGCAAAAAGAACAAAATCGTTTGGAAGCTTTGCATACAACCCAAAGCCACCGCGAGGAGTTGTCGCTTTTAGAAATCCAAACGGCACATGCCATACAAACCCTTTCTCTTAAAATTGAAACCCTTGTTCAAGAGTACAAAACTATGTACGAAGAGATTATCCCTTTATCGCAAGAGCTTTTGGATTTGGAAAAGCTCTCTTACGCTCAAGGGGAGAGTGCTCTATTGGAATATTTGGATGCAGGACGTTCTTATAAGTCCCATTTGTTACAAGGGATGCAAATCAAACAGGAATATTACGAGGCGCTTTTTGCATTGTATAAAAAAGCCGACGTATCGATCGAGGAGATAAAATGAAAAAAATCACAGCTTTATGGATGGTACTTTTTGCGCTTTGCGATGCGAAGTTGATCGAGATGACGCAAAAACAAAAAGAGGATTTGGGGATCGATGTCGCAATGCCGACTTTGGTGGAGTTTATGCAGTATGGCCCATTTAACGGGCGCATTTTCAAGGAACACAAAGATATTCAGGCGCTTAGTTTTGCGTATGAGGGGATTGTCGAAGAGATTTATGTCAAAAAAAATCAGCCTATCGAAGCAGGGGATAAACTTTTAGCTTTGGCAAGTCAAGAGCTTCTTACGCTGCAAAGCGAGTATCTGAATGCGTTAGAGGCACTCGAACAAGCACAAAAAAATCTTCAAAGAGACGAAAAGCTTTTAACAGGCGGCATCATCTCCCAAAAAAGATTTTTAGAGTCCCAAAAAGAGGAAAAAAAATGTGCCAATACGGTTGCACTTTTACGCGAACGTTTGTATGTCGGCGGTTTGGACAAGCAGGCACTCTCAGAGCTGAAACAAACGCGTTTGCCTAAAAAACAGGTGACGCTCTATGCACCTTTTGCAGGTGTTGTGGAGGAGATTCACGTTGTCAAAGGGGAAAAAGCAATCCAAGCGCAAAAACTGATAACCTTTGTGCGCCATGGGGCACTTTATGTAACGTTTGAGGTGCCGCTTGAGGTTGCGGCACATATCTCCTACGGGGATGTGTGTTCCCTAGGAACAAACGAAGCGAGTATCGTTTCGGTTGCCAAGAGCGTTTCTTTAAACTCGCAGTCGGTGGAGGTGCGCGCTTTATTGAACAGCCGTGATTATCGTGTTAACCAAATTGTTGCGCTGCGCGTACGCAAGAGTATCCCATCGGGGTATAGGGTCAAAAAAAGTGCGGTCGTTTTTTATCAAAACAAACCCTATATTTTTGTCGCAAAAAAAGAGGGGTTTGAGAGTGTCTCAGTCGTTATCGTAAGCGAATCGCAGGAGCACTACACGATCGATGCACCGATCTACCCTCATGACGCTATCGCTACAAAAGCAACGTCGGCATTACTTGGAGCCATGGAGGGAGAAGATGAGTGAGCGTTTAGTCTCTTTTGCACTTGGTCAAAAGTTTTTCATTCTTCTTCTGAGCGGTGTCATACTATTGTTTGGCATCTATTCTATGGGTCAGCTTAAAATCGATGCTTATCCCGATATAGCACCCAATCAAGTAAAGATTATTCTCAAAGCTTCGGGGATGACGCCTGCAGAGATGGAATCGCGTGTCACGACGGTAGTGGAACAGAATTTACAAAACATTCCCAATCAACAGATCGTTCGTTCAATCTCGAAATACGGTTTATGCGATATAACCATAGATTTCCAAGACGGTGTCGATATCTACTGGGCGCGTCAACTTGTGTCACAGCGTCTGAGTGAAGTTATGGATAAGCTCCCCGAGGGGATCAGCGGAGGGCTTGCACCTATTACGACACCTCTTGGAGAGGTACTTATGTTCACCATCGAGTCGGATACGCTCGATCTGATGCAAAAGAGAAGTTTACTCGATTGGGTGATAGCAAAACGTTTACGCGGTGTGGACGGTGTTGCGGACGTCAATGCACTCGGCGGTTACGTAAAAACATACGAAATAGTTCCCGATCCTTTAAAAATGGCGCAATACAAGATAAGTTTGGAGCATCTGCGTACACTAGTAGAAGAAAATAATAAAAACGACGGTATCGGGCGTCTCTCTATCGGTGAGCAAAGCCTTTATGTGCGTAGTGAAGGGCGTTTGAAAAATATTGAAGAGATTTCAGAGCTTATCATCAAACATGAATCCGGGAGGGATATCCGCGTAAAAGATATCGCTGAGGTACGTATAGGTTCACTCACGCGTGCCGGTTTTGTGACTAAAAACGGTAAGAGTGAAGCGGTGCAAGGGCTTGTGCTTTGCCGCAAGGGGGAAAACACGTCGGCGGTGGTTTCTAAGGTAAAAGAGGAGATCGCTAAAATCTCAAAAGAGCTTCCTGAGGGCACGAGCATCGAAATTTTTTATGATCGTTCGGATCTTGTTACAAAAGCTATAGATACCGTCACAAAAGCATTGCTTGAAGCATTGGTGCTTATTTTGGTCGTATTGTTTTTATTCTTAGGAAATTTGACTTCGGCTCTTAGTGTAGCGATCATTCTTCCTTTTGCGGCGATGATGACCTTTATCTTAATGAACTTCTTTGGCATGAGTGCAAATCTTATGAGTTTGGGGGGACTAGCGATCGCGATAGGGATGCTTGTTGATGCAGGGGTGGTGATGGTAGAGAATATTACCACCTATCTGCACGATGATACACATAAAGACAAACCCAAATACCAACTTGTACTTCAAGCGGCAAAAGAGGTGGCAACGCCGATTTTTACGGGGATATGTATTATTATCATAGTGTTTTTACCTCTTTTGACCTTGGAAGGGTTGGAGGGGAAACTCTTTGTTCCCGTAGCGCTTAGCATCGTTTTCGCACTCGGTTCTTCGTTGGTGCTGGCACTGAGTTTGATTCCCGTCGCGAGTTCTTATCTGCTCAAACAAGAATCACACGAACATCCCAAACTTATCAGTTATCTGGAACACAAATACGAAAAACTCCTGAATATAGTTTTGGCAAATCAAAAGACGGTTTTAACACTTACGTTTCTCTTATGGCTTAGCGCATTTTACGCCTATACGAAAGTTGGTAAAACCTTTATGCCCGAGCTTGATGAGGGGAATACCATTATCGGTATAGAAAAGAACCCTTCGGTTGCTCTAGATGCAAGCCGTGATATTGATTTAAAGATCCAGCAGGCGCTTATGCGGGATGTTCCCGAAATCATCTCGATCATTGCACGTACGGGAAGCGATGAGATAGGGCTTGACCCTATGGGGCTTAATGACACCGATACGTTTTTGGTACTAAAACCCAAAGAGGAGTGGCGTGAGCCATCAAACGAATGGCTGCTAGAGCAGTTTAGAGGTGTTTTAGATCAATTTGTCGGCATCGAGTACGGATTTACACAGCCCATTGCCATGAGGGTCTCGGAGATGATCAGCGGTTCAAGAGGTGATATTGTCGTAAACATTTACGGTCTAGAACCCTTTGAACTTGAGCGTATCGCCAAAGAGATAGTGGTGATAACCGAATCGATAGAGGGAAGTGTGGACGTTTATAAAAAAGCGAATGAAGGGGTCGCTTATTGGGAAGTTTATTTCAAACATGAAGCAATGGCACGTCACGGGGTGAGCAAAAACGATATTGCGACCTATCTTAAAACTGCTATTGACGGTTTGGAAGTGGGAATGATACAAGAGGAGCTGCGTCAAATCCCGCTTATGATCAAAGGGGCAAAAGAGCAACAAAGCGGCATGAAAATCAATGAAAACCTTCTTTATGTCCTTGATAACGGCGTGTCCTTGCCGCTAAATGAATTGGTGACATTTGTGATGAATTCGGGGCCCGTGCAGATAGACCATGAAAACGGATTGAGAAAAAGTGTAGTGCAAACAAATGTTCAAGGACGCGACCTTGTAGGTTTCGTTGAAGAATTACAATCGAAAATTGAAGAAAAAGTGAACTTGAAAGAGGGGTATTTCATACAGTTCGCAGGAGAATATCAAAATCAGCAGCGTGCATCCAAACGCCTTTCTATTATTGTTCCTTTAAGTATAGGTCTTGTTTTTATCTTGCTGTATATGACTTTTAAATCTACTTTGCAAGCTTTTTTAGTTTTGCTCAATATTCCCTTTGCCCTTATAGGGGGAATATACGGCTTGTATCTTAGCGGAGAATATATGAGCGTCCCTGCAAGTGTCGGTTTTATTGCATTGATGGGGATCGCGGTCTTAAACGGTGTTGTGATGATCAACTACTTTAATGCTTTGCAAAAGAGTGTTAAAAATCCTCTGGAAGTGGTAACGCTTGGCGCTATACGAAGACTTCGTCCGGTACTAATGACCGCATTTATTGCGGCACTCGGTCTTTTGCCGATGCTTTTTGCCACGGGACCCGGTTCTGAGATACAAAAACCTTTGGCGATCGTGGTGATCAACGGACTTGTAACGTCAACTTTTTTAACGCTTGTTCTTTTGCCTATTTTATACTATAAGTTTGTTTTGAAAAAATAAAACTGTGTGTAAAAACTCTTGGCATGTACCCCATGCCAAGAGTTTCAGCCTATCTCATAACGGTCGCGCCCTAGCTCTTTGGCGCGGTACAGTGCCTCATCGACCCGTTTTAGGATACTCTCTTTGGTGTCTTCAGGTTTATAAAGGGTGATCCCGAAGCTTGAAGTGATGCGGGGTACAGGGGTGAAATCTGCACTTTTTAGGTGCTCTTGAATCTTTGCAACGACGAACGTCAGCTCTTCGATTTTGCTGTTTTTAAGGATCAACATAAACTCTTCGCCGCCCCATCTTGCAAAAAAATCCTCTTCGCGCAGGGTTTCTCTGGCGATGCGGCTTACTTTGACGAGCACGTCGTCCCCCGCCTGATGCCCGTAGGTATCGTTGACTTTTTTAAAGTGGTCGATATCGAACATCACAACCCCGAAGGTTTTGTTGTGTTTGAGCGCATCTTCGAGCATCTGCTCAAGCTTCGATTCGAAACTTCGGCGGTTGAAGGCTTTGGTAAGCTGGTCGTGTTCGGAGATAAATCTGAGTTTTTGTTTGTCGGTCACGTCTTCGCGCGTCGAGATATATCCCGTTTTTTTGCCGCTGATATCGTAGCGGGGTTCAATGAGAATTTTTACCCAAATCTCCTCTTTCTCTTTTGTAAGCACGCGCAGTTCGGTGCGAAACGTTTTGTCGGCTAAAATGCTCTCCCACATCTTTTTATAAAGAGAAGCGGGGGTTTTTGGAGATTTTAACATGGAGTGGTTGTGCCCTAGAATCTCCTCTTTGGAGTAGCCCGTAAGGTTGCAAAACGCTTCGTTGACGTAGGTGATCACTCCGTTGAGGTCGGTGTGCGA
>JAQUCZ010000029.1 GCA_028685945.1 Sulfurimonadaceae bacterium
TTCCGAGCAAAGCACGTAAAGTGGCAGGGACAAATGTCCCTACAACCCCCTAAAGCTACCCATATCTTTCGGATATGGGAGAAAACTGCCCTTTTCGCACTCGATAAAATCGAGTGCGTAAGGTCAGCTTGTAATTTTTTAAAATTTTTTAGCTAAAATACCTCCCATGTTAATTTATGCAAAACAACCGATTTATTATGTTATACAAAACCATCCGCAGATGATAAAAACTCTTTTTTTAGCTAAAGAGCTTGATAAAAAAGAGTATTCCCGTTTAATGAAAATGGGCTTTGAGATAAAAAGAATACCGGCAGATGCAGCAGGGAAGATGTGCAAAAACGGAAACCATCAAGGGTTTTTGGCCGAGGTGCGGAATTTAGAACTGCATCAATTTAAAACTTTTTTAGACAAAGATTTCGTCGTCGTTTTGTCGGGTCTTACTGATGTGGGCAACATAGGCGCGATCGTGCGCACCGCCTACGCTTTGGGGGTCGATGCTATCGTGGCATGCGGCGTGAAATCGCTTGCACTCGAGCCGATTTTGCGAACGAGTACGGGAGCGCTTTTTGATATTCCGTTTGCGATCGAGCACAATATTCACGACGTGCTAAATGATTTTAAAATGTCGGGATTTACCCTTTACGGTGCCGATATGGGAGGCAAGGATATCCGCGAAGTCGTACCCAAACAAAAAAGAGTTTTGGTGCTCGGCAGCGAAGGGGAAGGGCTTACCTCTCGCGTGGTTTCCAAACTCGACGAGGTTGTGAGCATCAAGATGTCGCATCAGTTTGATTCGTTAAACGTGAGCGTGGCAGGCGCTATTTTAATTGACAGGATGAGGATATGAGCAATAGTGAAGGGTTTGAAAAGTTAAAATCTATCGGTGCACAAAAGATTCATGAGAAAACGCACATAGCCAAGTACCATGTGCAATCTTTGCTTCATAATAATTTCGACGAGATGACGAAAATTCAGTTTTTAGGGTTCGTGTCGATTTTGGAGCGGGAATACGGCGTGCATTTGGATGACTTGCGGGAGCGCGGGTTGGAACATTTTATGAGCAGGAGAACACCTCAAGAGGAAAATAAGGTATTTTTGGAACCTAAAAAAACTACTTCTAATGCGAGACTTTACATTGTTTTGTTGATCGTTCTTTTTGCGTTAGGTATGATCTATAATTTGTCCGAAACAACAAAAGAAACGACGGCGGATATTGCAACGCACGGCAACGATACGATCAAAATCGTTCAAGAGGAGATACTTAAAATCCCTTTAGATACGAATATCTCCGAGAATATACAAAGCGAAGAAGTTTTAAAGACCAAACAAGAGCCTCAACCTACCTTATCGTTGAAAATTATTCCCAATGCAAAACTCTGGCTAGGCTATATCGACCTTGCAACCCATAAAAAATCCCAAATCACTACCGCAGAAACGATTGAGCTTGACCCGACGAAAGAGTGGCTTTTAAGCTTGGGGCACGGCGATATCAGTGTGGACGTTCACGGAACCGTGCAAAAGTACAACAGTGCAAACAACATACGCTTTTTATACCGTGAGGGGACGCTGCAAGAGATAAGTTTTAAAGAGTTCAAGGAGCTTAACAAAGGTGCCGTATGGTAAAAGCTGTTTGTTTATTTTTGGCTCTTTGCGTTTTTGGCTTACATGCAGATACGCGGGAGCCAAAAGAGGTTCTTTATGAAAAGATCAAAGGGTTGGTAGATGAAAAAACTTTTTCTGCCAATCAAGATTTTATTAAAATTATCTTTGCACCCGAATCGAAATATTTTCATTCCGAACGCCTTGACGTCGTCAGCGTGGTGCAAACGCTTAAAGACAACGGTCTTTTGAATATTTTTTTTAAAACGCCTCAAGAGATTACCGTTCGTTTTAAAACAAGCGGCTCCCCCCTGTTCTTTGTTAAAATTATGGGGGATACGCTTCGTAATATGGGTTACTACCGTTATGTTACGAAAGAATCGAATCGCAATGAAGCGGAATTTAACTGGACGATCCACCTTACCTCCGAGTATGCGATCGACCCGCTGATTCTTCAACGGGAACTTGAAAAAAGCGGTTGCAACATCGTTGATATAGAGCGCAAAACACCTCAGGAGTGGGGCTATATGATCGATATGCGCGATGGGCATTTGGATACTTTGGTGTTACAGTATCCCCATACTATGGAACTCAAGCGCTCATTATACGATTACTGGATCGATGTTTCGGGGATCGAAAAACTCGAAATCGAAAGCTCAAGCCGCAATAGTTGGTATCCGTATATCTCGTACTACAATACGTCTTTGCATCTTTTAAAGGTGATAAAAGAGGAGAACCAACGCAAAAAAATGGTGCTTACGATCCCAAAATACACCAAATATATTAAAATCTCCGACACCTATACGATCAAAAATATTCGCGACTCTTTGGTTTTAAAACCGCTTGGTTCGCGCTAAAATTTTGTTTTCCATTTGGGGATATTTTTTGCTAAAATGTCGTTTCTTATTTTAGGGCTTACAAGAGCCGGTACCATTGGGGACGAAAATGTTTGATGAGATAGAATTTGATAGAATAAAAAGACTTCCGAAGTATGTATTTGCCGAAGTCAATGAGCTGAAAATGCAAGAGCGACGCGCAGGAAAAGACGTAATCGACTTTTCTATGGGAAATCCCGACGGTGACACACCCGAACACATTCGTCAAAAACTTATCGAATCGGCCCAAAAGACAAAAACACACGGGTATTCTACATCCAAAGGGATCCCGAAACTTCTTATGGCGATAGCCGATTGGTACAAACGCCGCTACGGGTGCGAACTTGACCCTATGACCGAGTGTATCGCAACGATGGGTTCAAAAGAGGGGTATGCACATTTGGCGTATGCCATCACGAACCTCGGTGATGTTGCGATCGTGCCCGATCCGACCTACCCGATCCATGAATATGCCTTTATCTTGGCGGGGGGAAGCGTCGTAAAATTCGGTATCGAGTTTGACGAAGATTTTAAAATCAACGAAGATAAATTTTTTGAAGACCTTATCAAAGTTTATAAAGAGAGCTCACCGAAACCTAAATATGTACTCGTAAACTTTCCCCATAACCCTTCAACCGCAACGGTTACGCAAGATTTTTACGTGCGTCTTGTGGCACTTGCAAAAGAGCTTCGTTTTTACGTTATCTCCGACATCGCTTACGGCGACATTACGTTTGACGGCTACGTAACCCCTTCTATCATGAGCGTACCGGGTGCAAAAGACGTTGCGGTAGAGTCGTTTACTCTCTCAAAAAGTTACAACATGGCGGGATGGCGCGTAGGTTTCTTCGTAGGGAACAAAAAACTTATCGGAGCACTCCAAAAAATAAAATCGTGGCTTGATTACGGGATGTTTACTCCGATCCAAGTTGCAGCGACCGTGGCACTCAACGGTGATCAGACATGCGTCAAAGAGATCGTAGAGAAGTACAACCACCGCCAAGAGATTTTGCTTGAAGCGTTCGAGAGAGCAGGATGGAAAATCCGTAAAAATCAGGCGAGTATGTTCGTATGGGCAAAACTCCCCGAATGTGCGGCACATCTTGGAAGCTTGGAGTTCTCAAAACGGTTGCTTGTAGAAGCGGGCGTAGCGGTAGCTCCGGGGATCGGTTTTGGCGCACACGGCGATCAGTACGTGCGTATTGCACTTATCGAAAACGATAACCGTATCCGTCAAGCGGCACGCAATATAAAAGAGTTTTTAAAACAATTTGAAGAGAAGAAATAAGGTAAGCGATGATACAAGTAGGAATTATAGGCGTTGGAACGGTCGGAACGAGTGTAGCACAGATTTTAAAAGACAATGCCGACATAATTTCTGCACGTGCAGGGGTTGATATACGCGTAAAAAGCGGTGTCGTCAAGAACCTTAAAAAAGATCGCGGACTCGATATCAAAATTACCGATAACGCAGACGATGTGTTAAACGATCCCGAGATCGACGTAGTCGTGGAGCTTATGGGTGGTGTCGAAGAGGCATTTGAAGTGGTGAAAAAAGCACTTCGCTCGGGCAAAGCGGTTGTTACTGCCAATAAAGCACTTTTGGCATACCATCGCTACGAACTCCAAGAGATCGCGCAAGATATCGCATTTGAATACGAAGCAAGCGTTGCAGGGGGGATCCCCATCATCAACGCCCTTCGCGACGGACTTTCCGCAAACCATATCAAATCTATCATGGGGATTATGAACGGTACGTGTAACTACATGATGACCAAAATGATGCACGAGGGAGTTTCTTACACCGACGTACTCAAAGAGGCGCAAGAGTTAGGGTACGCCGAGGCGGATCCAACCTTCGACGTGGGCGGTTACGATGCGGCGCACAAACTGCTCATCTTGGCAAGTATCGCTTACGGAATCGATGCAAAACCCGAAGATATTCTTATCGAAGGGATCGAGAACGTCTCAGGTGATGATATTGCATTTGCCAAAGAGTTCGGCTATGCGATCAAACTTTTGGGGATTGCCAAAAAAGATAAAAACGAAGTAGAGCTTCGCGTACATGCCTGCTTAATCGATCAAAGCGAGATGATCGCAAAAATCGACGGCGTTATGAACGGCATCAGCGTCGTGGGTGACAAAGTAGGCGAAACGCTCTACTACGGTCCGGGTGCGGGCGGCAATGCTACGGCGAGTGCGGTCGTGGCAAACATCATCGACATCGCCCGCAGCGGCAAAAGCAAGCCGATGCTCGGATTTGACAAACCCTTAGAGGGAGAACTCACCCTTAAACCGATCGAAAAAATTGAATCGAAATACTATTTGCGCATCAACGTCTCCGACAAAAAAGGGGTTTTGGCAAAGATTACGAAGCTGTTTGAAGATCATAATATTTCCGTGGAGACGATGTTGCAACGCCCAACCTCTTCGGATAGTGCAAATCTTTTAATATCGACCCATGTTGCGATGGAAAAAGATATCCAAAACCTTATAAGCACTCTTGCTTCTTTGGAGTTTGTAAACTCTAAACCGGTGATGATCCGCATCGTTTAAATTTCATGAGCGCTCAAGCGGCGCTCACCTTTTTAGCCCTCTTTTAAACTCTTCGCTCTATAATCAAAAGCTAGTTTATTTCTTAAAAATAAAAACCCGTTTTGAGGACATAAGGAAGATGAATGAAAAGGTATTTTGCACTATTGTTGGGTGGTATTGCTTTGTTGCAAGCCGATATGGGGGAGTTGCAAAAGCTTTATGAAGAGCAGCGATACGAAGAAGCATTACTTCATGCCAAGAGTTTGAAAAACAAGTACGCCGATTCTGAACTTCATTTGCTTTGGGCAAAGAGTGCCGAAGCACTCGGGAATGACGATGAAGCTATGAGTGCGTATGAGAGGGTCGTAATTTTGGATCCTTCAAACGATGAAGCGAAGCAAAATCTTTACGGACTTTATAAAAAGACAGGACGTGAGGCGCTGGCATCCGAGATCGCTTTAGAACTTGGGATTGCCCAAGACGCTCAAGATACCCTTGGCATGTTACATCTTAAAGCGGATGTGGCGGTAGGGTATGACACGAACGTAAATATGAGTGCAACTACCGATGAGTTAAATCAATACTTCGGCGGATTGCATAAGGGGGAAGAGAGTACACTTTTTACCCGTATAAGCGGCGGAATGAGTTATAAACATAACTTAGAAAGGGGATGGTTCGCTCAAGCGGAGGGGAACTTGCTGCATCAGGGCAATTTGGATGCGCATTTATATGATATGTTTTATGCCTCAGTCGGTGCAGGTTTTGGGTATGAAACAGAACTCTACCGCATTTATGTTCCCCTTTTTGTAGAACGTTTGCACTATCTTGATACCGATCTCTATAACCAAATTAAGTTTGAACCTCGTGTAAGCTTTGCTTTGGCGCAAAATCTCTATGCAAATTTTAATTTTTTGTACACAAATCGCAACTATCTTGCTTCGCAATACGAAACAATGGAATATAAAAGTTACGGTTTTGGCGGGGGATTGGTAGGGGTGTTTGATGAAAATTTTGTTTATGCAACAATACAGTACGAAGATTTTCACCCTTCAAAAAATATCCCAAGTGCTTATGTCGACAAGAGAAATATCACCTCGGTTATCGGGGCTAGGTATTCGTTTTTACAGCCCCTTGCGTTAAGCGGAGAGTACCGATTGAAAAAAGGATACTACAAAGATTCGAGCGATCTTTTTGCATGGAGCAGTGTTGCAAAGAGGGAAGATACGATGCATCAAGTAGATATAAAACTTTCTTATGCTATTGAAGAGAATTTCTCCGTATATGCTGCACAAAAATATATTGAAAATAATTCAAACTATCGCGTTGCAAACTACGACAAAAGCGTGAGCATGTTCGGTATGAACATACGTTATTAGGGGGAAGAGATGAAATTATTATTTATATGGATCGCTTTGGTTTTGAGCGCGTGGGGAAGTATCGGCACTGTCGTGGCACTTAAGGGGGAGGCATCGCTTAAGCGTGCCGGGAGTGTAATGAATGTACAAAACGCAATGGAGATTTTGGCAGGGGATACGATAGTAACCCAAACAAAAGCACGCGTGCAGGTGATGCTACACGATAATACCGTAGTTACAATCGGCGGAGATTCCTCTTTTGCGTTTAAAAGTTTTGCGTTTGACGGCACAAAAAACTCACACCTTAGCATGGAGGCATCTCGCGGATTTTTCCGTACCGTAACGGGAGAGATAGGCAAAGTAGCACCCGAGAGGTTTAAGGTGAAAACCGCTTCGGCAACCATCGGAATACGAGGAACCGACTTTAGCGGGGAAATTTTTGAAAAAAAAGAGATTATTCGATGTTTTGAAGGGAAAATCTACGTTGATTTTGAGGGGCAAATTCGTGATCTGGATGCAGGGTCTTTGCTTGAACTTTTACGCGATACAATGCAGATGCATGAGATGAAAATGGGAACAACAACTCGGGAGAGAAAATTTGAAAGCCCTGCCGCGGAAGAGATTTTTACTGCCACACAGGAACCTATAACGGAAGATATTGCCGACATAAATCAGATTCTTCAGCAGCAAGAATCTGAATATATGCATCATTACCAAGATATTACAGGTCCTTAGGGCAAGATTGAAAAGTACGTTTATTAAGCTTGCCAGCGCTTTTGGGATCGCGACATTTCTCTCGTGGGGGTATCTGTTTCTCCCCGAGGTGTTTTTTTCGTTTGAGAGCCGCTTGAAAGACTTTTTTTTCGTGCTTCGAGGGGAGTTGCCAAAGAGCCAAAACGTCGTGATTGTCGATATCGACGAGAAATCTTTAAAAAAATACGGGCAGTGGCCGTGGTCGCGTAACGTCGTCTCGGAGCTTCTTTATAAAATCACCGACGCCAAGGCGGGGATTATCGGGCTTGACATCGTTTTTGCCGAGGAGGATCGCACCTCGCCCCATAGATTTGCACACTACTTGCAAAATCCCTCGCAATTGCTGCAAAACTATGATGCCCTGCTGGCACAAACATTTCAAAATACCCCCGTAGTGGGGGGCTACCTTTTTAGTTTTGAGCAAAACGGCACACAAGAGGCGCCCGACATCCCCGCCGTATTCGTTAAAAAAGGGCTTCGCGCCGAAACTCCTTTGCTAGCGCCAAAAGGGGTTATAGCAAATATCCCCCTCTTGCAAAATGCTTTGTATTCGAGCGGTTTTTTTAACAACATCCCCGACGAAGGGGGGATGATCCGCAGCGTACCGCTTATTATGGAGTACGAGGGGGCGGTTTTTCCATCTTTGGCGTTGGAACTCGTGCGTATCTATCGCGGCATTTCTCGCGTCGACGTGGTGGGAGATGCGCAGGGGGTATGGCATGTAGCACTCGGTGATTTGCTGATCCCCACCGATAGTTTCGGACGCTTAAGCGTCAATTTTCGCGGAGGGGAAAAACATTTTACCTATATCGGTGCAAGCGATATTTTGGAGGGTAACTTCGATCAAAAACTGCTTGAAGGGAAGTTCGTTCTTGTCGGTACGAGTGCGGCGGGATTGTTTGATTTGCGAAGCACCCCTTATGCGAACGCAATCGCGGGGGTTGAGGTACATGCCAACGTAATCGACAATATAATTACGGGAGATTTCCTCTCCAAACCGCGCTATTTCGTGCTGTATGACCTTTTTATCATCTGGGGTGCGGTGTTTGTTTTCTTGTTCCTCTTTTCGTTTTTAAAATCGTGGTTTGTTTTACCGAGCGCTTTTTTGCTTTTTTATGGCATGTTTGAACTTTTTTACGTGCTTTTTTTTGACTATGGAGTTGTTTCAAATCTTCTCTTTCCCCTTCTGGCATTTGTACTGAGTTTCGCTCTTGCGGTGGGGATCGACTACATCGTCGCCTCGCGCCGTATGGAAGAGGCAAAGAGGATGCTCGGGAAAAAAGTTTCCCCCGCTGTGATGGAGTATCTTTTGGAACACTCCGCCGAAGAGCTTGTAAGTTCGCGTGAGCTTGAAGCGACCATCTTTTTTAGCGATATCCGCTCCTTTACCACGATCTCGGAAAAAATCGGCTCCCCCGACAAGGTGATCCATATGCTCAACAC
>JAQUCZ010000030.1 GCA_028685945.1 Sulfurimonadaceae bacterium
AGGACACACTTCGCCCGTTTTTGTGGCATGTTGCCATGCTTGGACTTGGCGGATAAATTCGTTGACGTTACGCCCTACCGAGTCGGCTTGAACCTCTTGAGCGACACAGATACCGTCGGGATTAAACAAGAAGCGTCCGCGCAATGCAACGCCCTCTTCTTCGATTAAAACACCGAAAGCACGGCTTACTTCTTGGTTACCGTCTGCGCCCATCATAAGTTTAAGCCCTTTTAAAATAGGCTCCGTTTCGACAAAACGTTTGTGTGAGAATTTCGTATCGACCGATACTGCCAAAATCTCTACGCCCAACGCTTGAAACTCGTCGTATTTTGCGTTCATTGCCGCGATCTCGGTCGGACATACGAAAGTAAAGTCTGCAGGATAGAAACAAATAACGCTCCACTTCCCTTTGTAATCGCTTGATTTTACCGTCGTATAGTGACCTGTTGCCGCGTTGTACGCATCCATTTCAAATTCGGGCATCTCTCTTCTAACCATTGTTCCTACCATTGCTTTGTTCTCCTGTTGTTGTGAAATTTCTTCGATGTTTCCATCGGACTTGACTGTTTTACGCGGTTTTACACCTGTAGCACATCCCATAATCTAACTCCTTATGTTTTAGGATGGCACCATTGTACATGAGAAAAATTACGATTTGAATGAACTATATATATTAAAGCTTATATTTTAGATAATTATTAGTTATTAATAATTTTTTTCTTTTAGGAGTAGTTATCATTTTGCACATGCCATGCGTTGCAAAGATCGCACGGCATACGGAACACAGGCTTGGCATGTAGATTATGCAAGATAAAAAAATAGGAAATAAACGAAAAAAAAGAGCAAAAGACAAGAAGCGGTGCGGCGTCGAGAAGGGGTTTACCCCTTACACTCAAAAAGTGCTTTTTCGACGCGGTTGCGCCCGTTTGCTTTTGCGGCGTAGAGTGCTTTGTCGGCTTTGTGAAAAAGGGTTGCTTTGTCGTCGTGATCGTCAAGCTGGACAACGCCGAAACTCGCGGTGATGGTCTCTTTGTAGCTAAACATATGTTCGGCGATAATTTCGCGAAGTTTTTTGGCAAAGGTGTATGCCCCCTCCAGCGGCGTATTAGGCAGCAAGATCACAAACTCTTCGCCGCCCCAACGTGCGAAGATGTCGCTTGCTTTGATGTTTTGCGATATCAGCGAAGCGATCTCGATAAGAATATTGTCCCCCGCTTGGTGCCCGAAAGTGTCGTTGATCTCTTTAAAAAAGTCGATATCAAAAAGCATAAGGCTCAGCGGCAAACGATTACTTTTTGCGTATTTGATCTCTTCGCTAAACATATTCTCGAAACTGTCGCGGTTATGGATCCCCGTGAGGTTATCGCGGTTGGCTTTTTCCTCAAGCGTATGGGTCATCGAGTAGAGTTCGTCCACCTTGCTTTTCATCGCCTTGTTGATATTGCGAAGCTGCTCTTTTGTCTCTTCGAGTTCGGTTATATCGTGGCGGATCGCTATATATTCGGTCACGTCGCCGTCTACGTCGAGGATGGGGATAACGGTGGTATCGACGATATACTGCCCCCCGTCTTTTTTCATGTTTTTTACCACCCCATGCCAGCTTTTTTTGGTTTTGATGGTATCCCAAAGCTCTTTAAACGCTTCGCGGCTCATGTCGGGATGACGGATGATATTATGGGGTTTGCCGATAAGTTCGTCTTTGGTATAGCCCGAAATCTCGCAAAACTTTTCATTGACGTAAGTGATGATCCCTTTGGGGTTGGTTTTAGAGACGATGTTGCTTAGATCGACCGCTTTTTTGTACTCGTTGAGAAGGTTGGTGTTTTCGCTTTTATAATCCGTTTTCCCTTCGCGCATCGCCTCGAAAGTACCTATAAGATCGTTTGCCATCTCTAGCGTAAGCGATTCGATCTCCTCTTGAAGCGCGAACGAGAGGTTGCCGTTTTCAAAAATAATTCGCTCGATGGCGGTTTTTAATCGTGCAAGAAGTGTATAAAGCTCGTGCGTAGCGATATTGTAATTGCGCAGAAGTTCCAAAAACTGCAGCTTTACGTGACATTCGGAAATAGTAGAATCCCATTGGATCACGCTGATGTAGCAGTCGCAAAACTCGTAAAGAATATGGCTGTTTTTATCGATCACGGGCAAAGAGTGTTTGTGTAAAATATGTTGTACTTCGTTTTTGTTAAGCCATCGTTTGATGATCTCGTTTCTGTGTACGCGTAAAAAATGGGAAAACTCTTTGGTATCTAAAATGCGTATCATTTCAAGCTCTTTTTTTAAAAAATATAAATGGGATGTATGATACTCTCTTTTGGATTAAACTATCATGATGCAAAGAGGCAAAAACCCTCTAAGCAAACCATCACCGCAGTTTGGATATAATCGCGAAATTTTTAAACTCCACACTATCAAGGGTACCTATGTCAAACAGCTACGAACCGCAGCAAGTAGAGAACAACTTTTATAAAATTTGGGAAGAGCGAGGCTATTTCGAGACCGACGGAAACAAAACAATCCAAGAAGAGGGGAAAAACTTCGCCATTATGATGCCCCCGCCAAACGTCACGGGAAGCCTTCATATAGGGCATGCGCTCACCTTCACCCTCCAAGATATCATCACCCGCTACAAACGTATGGACGGCTACAAAACCCTTTGGCAGCCCGGAACCGACCACGCGGGGATCGCGACCCAAAACGTCGTCGAAAAACAGCTTCTAGCCGAGGGAACGACCAAAGAGGAGCTAGGACGCGAGAAGTTTTTGGAACGCGCATGGAAATGGAAAGAGCTCTCCGCAGGCACCATGACCAATCAGCTTCGCAAAATGGGGGTTTCTCCCGCATGGAAGCGTGAGCGTTTTACGATGGATGAGGGGCTGCAAAAGTCGGTCAAAGAGGCGTTCGTGCATCTGTATAACCAAGGGCTAATCGTGCGCGGCAACTATATGGTCAACTGGTGTACGCACGACGGCGCGCTCAGCGATATCGAAGTGGAGCACGAAGAGCACGACGGCAAGTTCTACCATATTCGCTACCCTTTCGCAGACGGTAGCGGAGAGGTAGAGGTAGCAACCACAAGACCCGAAACCTATTTCGGCGATACGGCGGTGATGGTACACCCCGAAGATGCACGCTACAAACACCTCATCGGCAAAAAAGTAAAACTCCCGCTTACTGATCGCGAAGTTACCATTATCGCCGACGAGCACGTAGATATGGAGTTTGGAACGGGTGTTGTAAAGGTAACCCCCGCACACGACACCAACGACTACGAAGTGGGCAAACGCCACGATCTGGAGTTTATCACGGTGTTTGACGAAAAAGGAATATTGAACGACTATGCAGGGGAGTTTAAAGGGCTAGAGCGCCTCCAAGCGCGCGACGTGATCGTAAAACGCCTTGACGAAGAGGGTTTCATCGTTAAAATCGAGGAACACAAACACCAAGTAGGACACTGCTACCGTTGTAAAAACATCGTAGAGCCTTACATCTCCAAACAATGGTTCGTCAGAAGCGAAGTAGCCAAAAAATCGATCGAGAAAACAAACGCGGGGGAAGCGAAATTCTTCCCGCCGCACTGGATCAACTCTTACAACTCATGGATGGGCGATCTGCGCGACTGGTGTATATCGCGCCAGCTTTGGTGGGGGCATCAGATTCCCGTATTTTACTGCGGTGACTGCGACCACGAATGGGCAAGCCTCAAAGATGCCGAACACGAGTGTCCTAAGTGTGCTTCCAAAAATATCTCGCAAGACCCCGACGTACTCGATACATGGTTCTCTTCGGCGCTTTGGCCGTTTTCGACGCTTGGATGGGGCAACGGCGATGTTGCGATGGATCAGCTTTACAAGTCCGACGATCTTAAAGAGTTCTACCCCAACTCGCTCCTTATTACGGGGTTTGACATCCTTTTCTTCTGGGTTGCACGTATGATGATGATGGGGGAGAGTTTTATGGGGCAGTTGCCGTTTAACCATATCTATCTCCACGCGCTCGTTCGCGACGAACACGGAAACAAAATGTCCAAATCGCGCGGCAACGTGATCGACCCGCTCGATATGATCGAAAAATACAGCGCCGATATATTACGTTTTACCCTTGCCATTTCCGCGGCACAGGGGCGCGATATCCGTATGAGCCAAGAGAAACTAGAACTCAACCGCAACTTCACCAACAAACTCTACAATGCGGCGAAATTCTTGCAGATGAACGTGGCTACATTCCCTGATCTAAGCGGTTTCTGCGTTGAGACGGAACTTGGACGCTACATGATGTCGCGCTTAAACCTCGCTACCAAAGAGGTGCGCGCCTATATGGACGAATACCGATTCAACGACGCGGCAACGGTGCTATATCGCTTCTTGTGGAACGAGTTCTGCGACTGGGGGATCGAGCTGAGCAAAGCGGACAAAACGGCGATCGTAGAGCTTGGCGCGGTATTTAAAGAGGCTATGAAGCTGCTCCATCCGTTTATGCCGTTTATCACCGAGTATCTTTACCACGAACTCAGCGGCACGAAGCTTGAAGATAGCGAATCGATCATGGTCAAAAAATACCCTTTCAAAACCAAAAAACGGGAGAAAGAGGAGCAAAAATTCGAGATCATCATGGATGCGATCGTCTCGATCCGCCGTGCCAAAGTGCTTGTCGATCTGGCAAACCAAAAGATAGAAAAAGCGTTTGTCAAAGTAGAGGGGCTTAGCGATGCAGACAAAGAGATGATGATCCCCTTCATCGCAAAACTCGCTAAAGTAGACGAAGTGCTCTTCACAGACGAAAAAATCGCCAATGCGGTAAGCGATATCTCCGATAGATGCGAAACGTTTATCCCTACCGAGAGCATTGATCTTGCACCTATTATAGGGCGTTTAAACAAACAAGCGGAAAAACTCGACAAAGAGATCGCGAAAATCGGCGGGATGTTGGGCAATGAAAAATTCGTAGCCAACGCGCCCGAAGATGTTTTGGCTAAAAACCGCGAACTCTTAGCCGATGCGCAAGAGAAAAAAGCAAAAGTTCTCGAACAGCTCGAATCGCTGCAATAGCGGCTTTTGAGCCACATGCCTTGGCATGCGGCTTACTCGTGCAACTCTTTTTTGGGTTGCGATATAAAATACCCTTGCGAATAATCAATCCCCAACGCCCTCACCGCTTCGTGTACCTCTTGCGAATGGACGTACTCCGCGATCACTTTAATGTTGCTTCTATGGGAGATAAATACGATCGCTTCGGTGATAATGCGGCTTTTCTCATCCTCTATAATATCTTTGATAAAAGCGCCGTCGATTTTTAGATAATCGGGGCTAAACTCCAAAAGACGAGAAAAGTTGGAGCTTTGGCTTCCGAAATCATCGATCGCAATTTTAAATCCCCGTTCGCGCAGTCCGTAGAGCTGCCGGATAATATTATGCTCGCTCAGGGTCGTGATATCCTCTAAAATTTCCAAAACCACCTGTTCGGGCTTAATGTTGTGGCGCGCGATATTACGCATCAAAAACTCTTCCAGATAATCCATATACAAGTCTTCACTAGTTATGTTGATCGCAAATTCAAAATCGGAATTTGCAAACTTCTCGCAGCTTTGCTGGATCATCGTGCGGGTGATAATAGGAAGCATCCCCGTCACGCGCGCCGCTTCCATAAAACGGATGGGGGCAATGAGGTCGTCGTCGTCTTCGATGCGCACCAAACACTCGTATTTGTCGATCTTATTTGTTTTGTTGTTAAAAATCGGCTGGAAATAGGGGAAAAGTTTCCCTTCCGAAATCGATTCTTTGATTTTATGGATCCAGTAAATATTATTTTTTTGTTTTAAAAGATAGGTCGAATCGGTATCGAAAAATTTATACCCGCCCCTGTTGTGCTCGCGAAGTTCCAAAAGCGCGATCTTCGCTTCGTGCAGCAATTTCACCCCATTCCCGCAAGAGATACCGATACTAAAAGAGATACGCACCTCGATCCCCTCCTCCAAGGCGATCTCGCTTTCGTTGAAAAAATATTCGATCGAATCAAGAAGTTCGGTAAGTTTCTCTTTACTAATCTGCTCCTCTATAACGATAACAAATTCGTCCGAATTAAGCCGAAAAAGCTTGGCATGTGAGGGAACGACCATCTTTAAAAGGCGTGCCGCTTCGCGCAGAACGTTGTCCCCCAATTCAAAGCCGTACGCATCGTTAATGTTGCGAAAATGATCGATATTAAGCAGCACGACATACGCATGGGGCGCTTTTGCCAAGAGATCACTCAATGCAAAGTGGTTACACAGATCGGTGAGCTTATCGTGGTAGCTGTCGTAAAGAAACTGCTTTGATTTCTCTTCGATGATTCTGTTGAGCTCTGCATCGTTTTTCTCAAGCTGTTCTTGAATCTTGTTGTGTTTGCACACCTCAAAGAGAGTATTGATAATATTCTGACGGATAAAAGGGAGAAAAATATACCCGTTGATCCCCATCTTGATGGAGTTTTTAAGCTGTCTGGCATCATCTTCGTCGACAATAACGATAAGAGACTGATCTTTATGAAGAAAACGGATCTCTTTTATGATGTCAAAACCGTTTGTAACACTCATAAGATTAACGATCACGATAGCGTAATTATTTTTTTGGTACGCTTTAAAAACCTCTTGCAAATTGGTAGCCACATCGACGTGCGCATGCAACTCCCTGAGTAAAAAATAGATCTCGTCTTTCAAATTTGCGTCATTTTCTACATACAAAACCTGTACGTCTTGAAGTTGAGCGCTATTTTCATACATACTTCGCATTTGGTCTCTTTATTAATTTTGTACTGTAATAAAACTCTCAGGCTTTAACGGCTTGTACTTTGGCATGCTTTGCCCGATATTTGCATTAATATAGGTGGGGTCTGCCACGACATACTCTCTGGCTCCGTATTTAACCTTATCCCCCTCTAGCGGAATATAGAGTGCGGTCGCCATATGGTCTTTGTATTTCACCCCCACCACGTTGACGCCGAAAAGCTCTTTCATAAGGTAAGCAAAAAGCACCGAACGGTCTTCGCAGTCGGATTTGTCAAAGTAAAGGGTTTCTTGCGCGAACATCACTTTTTCTCTGCCGAATTGCTCATCGTCACGCTGGTAATCGAACGATTTTTGCACGAAACTCAAAACGATATTCATCGCTTCGCTTGCTTTTTTACCGTCTACGATCTTTTTGAGCTCTTTAGCAATACTCTCATACGTTCTTTGTTCAAGCGGCGCATTAAAAAACGTATCGTAATCGGCTTGCGGGTAGGTCGCCATAAAATCTACGATATTTTTATTATAGGCAAAAGGGATCGTGTATTTTCCCGCTCCGTATTCAAAACGAAGCGTCTTGCTTTGCTCCAGCTCAGGAAAAAGCGGCAGTTTCTGCATCGCAAGATCCAAAGGTTTGTCCGCACCCGGATAGTTTTGCTCATACGAATAAAGCTGCCCTACGCTCCCTTTGTTGTAGTTTGCTACGACATAGAATTTCTTTTGGTTGATCGTGTAATTAGGGGTTGCGTAGATGATCTTTTTGGAGTAATGCATCAATACGATACGGTCTTTGGCAAGCCCCACTTTTACCGCATACCCCAGTTTGTTAAACAAAAACCAGCTTAAGAGGTCTGCTTCGTTTTGGTTGGTAAACACTTTTTGACTAAGCTGCGTTACCAATAGATACACGCCCCAGTCGTTAAGCGCCAAAGAGCTTTTAAGACCTTTTATATCCTCTACAAGCGATGCGTAATCGCTCGAAGCGGCAACGTCGAAAAAGTTTGCGATCCCCGTTTTATTTCTGGGTGAAAAACTAGCACTTTGCAACCCTCTTGGCATGTCAAAGCCCACTTGCGTGCCGAAAAAATCAAACGCTATATCTTTTTGCACCGTTACGGCTTTTGGCTTCTCGATGACAACGATTTTAGGCTCTTGCTCTTTGGGCTTTACGAGTGCTTTGGGTACTTCGACAACTTTTGGTTCCTCGACAATCTTTGGTTTTTCGACTGTTTTTGGCTCTTCGATCACTTTAGGTTTTTCAAGTATTTGCGGTTTTTCTACGATTACAGGTTTTTCGATAACCTTGGGCTTTTCTACCTTGGGTTCCTCTTTAACCTTTATATAAACCGTCGGACCCACTTTTTGGACAGGTTCTTTGGGAGCGGGTGCTATTTTTACGGGTTTTGGTTCCTCGTAAAGAGGTGTTCCTTTGTACGCATTGTAAGCTTTCCACTGCTCTTTAAGGTACTTGTTAAACTGGTTGTCGCGCTCGTCTTTGTACTGTTTAAAAGACTCTTGCTGCGATTTTTTGAAATCTTCAAAACTCGTCGCATGAAGCGAACTAAGCGCTACTAAAACTACTACGCTAAAACGGCCACACAGCCTTGATAATTTTGGTTCCCCAGCCTTGTTTTGTTGCACGTTCAATTTCTCCCTCCGTTTTATAAAGGATCTTGGCTTCGCTCATCTGCGCCGAATCGATCTTGTT
>JAQUCZ010000031.1 GCA_028685945.1 Sulfurimonadaceae bacterium
GAAGTAAACCGCATCGAAGATGTGGCAGAATTTAGGGATGTGATTGATCATTTTTTTAAAAATAGCGAAATCATCCAGCAAGGGTAGGAAAGTATGTTAGATATCACCGAATCGATAAAAAAACTGGATGAAAGTGATATCTCAGATAATATCTACCACTACAAGTACAACACCAAGCACCTTATCTCGCTTATCCACAAAAAAGTTGCCGAAGATGACCCTTCGTTTTTAAGTGCGTACCGCTCTTTCGAGGGGGAGGTGTTTGAAAACTTTATCTACGAAAAGTTGATGCGTTATGCCAAAGAGAACGACGCCATAGAAAAATTCATTCTCAAAGGGTTCCACCAAAACAAGATAAAATCGTTTGCAAACACCCTCTCTATCAGCGAAAAACAGCAGATCGTCTATAGAACGAAAAGCAAAGAGATCAGCGAGTTCGATGCGATCTTTTTTACTAAAACACAGCTCTATTTCGTCGAGATGACCCTTGTGAAGTCGGTGATAAAACTGCGTAAAAGGCTGCGTAAGAAAAAAGCGCTTTTAGAGATACTTTTTCCAAACTACGAGATAAAATCGCTTATCATCCTCAATGACGGCGCAACGGGTACGAGGCAGTTTCCGCCCTACTGCGAAGTATGGTTTACCAAAGAGTTCTCCGCAAAAGAGGTGCTTGAGTATATACGCAATCCAAAATCAAAACAACTCAAACCCAAAGAGAAGATCCAATCGCCGAAATTTATCGAGGCACACACCCTCAAACTTCATAATTTTCGCTACTACAATACTATCTCATGGATCACCAAAACGATCCGTTCCCATAAAAAACATATTTTGGATATGGGGTTTTTGACCAACCCAAAAGTGCAGCGCTACCACGATCTCTATACGAAAATCTACGTGGGCTACCTTTCTATAGCGAATGCCAAATCTATTCTCAATCTCAGCGGGGAGTATGAAGAGGATCAGCGCGTCATGGTAGCGATAGAGAAAAAACACAACGACGAGTTTATCCTCACCTACTATATCCAGCTTTCGCGCAAAGTGCTTTATCTTTACTCTTTTGATGATGATGGGAAAATGACCAAAGAGAAGAAAGATCCTTTCGGGATCACGGTGACCGAGGTGTACCATATCAACAAACTTATGGATGCAAGCTACGAGTTTACCCTTGCCAATATAAAAATGATCGAGAACCTCTTAAAAGAGGCTTCTGTACCGAGCGTTTAAGCGTTTTTAAACCTCGTAGGAGATCGAAGAGGCTTTTTCTTTGTAGGATTGAAAAGGTTCTTTATGGGAGTGGTTCTCTACGCGTAAAAACTCGTCGAGCTGCTGATGACGGCTTTGTAAAATCTTTTCAAACTCATCTTCCGTAATCGGCTTGTCGTCGGTGAATTTATCCAAAAGAATATTGCTGCTGCCCATAAGAACAAGATAACTTTGTTCGCCGTAGTCGAGCATAACGACGGTGTTTGCCTCATTGATGCTTTTTTGAAATCGGATCGAGACGTTATTTGCAGGTACGTTTGGTTGCGCTACAGGTTGTGTCGCCGGTGTTTGGTTCGGGTTGAAAAGCCACGAGCTGTTTTGTTTTTTGGAGGTTATTTTCGTCTTTAGAAAGAAAAGGATGATGATACCGACTACAAGAGTGGCTATAACAATGTAGTAGCTCATCGAGAGGTCTTCCCCTTTTTTGGTCGGGAGCGTTTGCAAGAGGTTCCCCGAGGCTTGCTCTTTTTCGGTTGGCATGTTTGCCTGCATCGTCTGTGCCAAAAAGCGCAAACGTAAACCGTAAGAGTCGGATGTTTTGGATGCTTTGAGCTGCACCGAAGGGGGGACGGTAGCGGTAATTTGCGTGTACCCAGCCATCGGCGTGATGCTAAGAGAGGTTAAAAACTTCGATGAGAGCTGTTTAATCTTTGCAGATTCTATCGAGGCTTCTTCGAGTTTGATGATGATGGTCGACTTGGCGACACTTTGTTTGATGATCCCCTCGTAAGGGGTGTCGAAAGTTATCATGACATCGACTCTGTCGGTTCGGTCGTAGATGTTGTAACTAAGTATTTTAGAACCATAAAGGGTGAACGGGAGTAGGAAAAGAAGAACTAAACGGATCATAATCTCTCTTTTGAAAGGTGGTAAAGTACGGCGCTGGAATCTAATACTTCGTTGATACGGATCGCAAGGTTTTTCTCATACACCATCACCTCGCCCTTGCCGATGATACGCCCGTTTACATAAGCTTCGACGCTTTCTCCGGCGGGTTTTTTCAGGTCGATAATGGAGCCTTTTTTAAGGTGTAAAATCTCATCGATCGAGAGTTCCGTTTCCCCTAGATCGGAGACGAATTCTATCTCCATATCCAAAAGTCCCGAATAATCCATCCACGAGAGCTCTTTCTCCGCATCGAAGGGGATCTCTTTTTCACCGTATTGGTATCTTTTCTTAGCCATCGATTTCCTTAATCGCCAGTATCATCGTATTTGAGCCTACCGTAAACATACTTGCTTGCTCGTGTTCTGCCTCAAACGGTGCAATCGCTACAAAATGGGGCGTGGAGATTGTAAACTCTGCTTCGGTCTCTTTTGCCAAGACTTTTGCGCTCCCTACGATGAGATTGAGCGTTTCAAGCACCATATCTTTCAGGGTTTCCTCATCGCTTGCATCTTCTTCTAAAAATATTTGCGCAATTTTTTGTACAAAAGCATTTTCGCAAGCAACGTACACTCTGTATTTTGAGCCGTTTGCCGTTTCAATGTCTATATAAGCAATAAGCGTTCTCTTTTTATGTGTTTCGTCCGAAATCGTGTAAGGTTCTCTAATTTGATGGATACAGAAATTTTCGGCGGCTTGGAGGATTATCGGAAACATTGTCGGTTCACCTTGTAATTGATGGCTGATTATACTTTATGCAATCTCAAAGCAAAATTAAAGCGTAACGGTGCTTGGGAGCTAAAACTCCCATAAAGGGATCTTGAAGTATAATCGCGAAATTTTGTTTTTGGCATGTCGTAGAAAGGATGGAAATGATTTGGTTGGAGCTCATCGGCGCCGGTATTCTGACGGGATTTCTTTCCGGCTTTTTCGGTATAGGCGGGGGGACTATTTTGGTACCGTTGCTCTTACTAATGGGGTTTGATACCAAAGTTGCCATCGGGATCTCGGTCGTGCAGATGGTGTTTAGCTCCTTGTTCGGAAGCTATCTCAATAAAAAATTCGGCACGCTTGATGTGAAGCTCGTAACCTACATCGGCGTAGGGGGGTTCATAGGCGCGCAGTTTAGCGGAATGATTACGGCGGGATTTTCCAACGAGCTTTTGGAGTTTATCTTTTTGGGATTTGCGACGTTTGCACTTGTGCGCCTTTTTATGAAACCAAAAGAGAACCAAGAGCAAAAAGAGAACGTCAACCCTTTGATTCTTCTTGCTATCGGCTTTGTTCTGGGTGTTGTAAGTATGGCGATCGGTGTAGGGGGAAGCATCATCCTTACCCCTATTTTGGTCGGATTTTTTCACTTTCCGCTTAAAAAAGCGATCTCGGCGGGGTTGTTTTTCGTGGTGTTCTCTTCCGTTTCGGGAGCGATTTCGCAATCCATGAGCGGCAACGTCGATTATGTTTCGGGAATCCTCATCGGAGCGGCCTCGCTTGTAGGGGTGTATCTTGGGATCATTAAAAAAGATGCGATCGCACATGCCATGCAAAGGCGCCTGATCGTGCTGTTTTACGTGGTTGTCGTAGCGTATATGAGCTACAGAGTATTTTTATAAAGGTTAGAAAATGTATAACAAAGACGTCATTAAAATCACCGGTGCAAAAGAGAATAACTTAAAAAATATATCGTTGGAGATTCCCAAAAACAAGCTGGTCGTTTTTACGGGGCTTAGCGGAAGCGGGAAATCGACTTTGGCGTTTGATACCCTTTATGCCGAGGGGCAACGCCGCTATATGGAGTCGCTCTCCTCCTATGCCAGACAGTTTTTAGACCGCGTAGGAAAACCAAACGTCGATAAGATAGAGGGGCTTACCCCCGCGATCGCGATTGACCAAAAAACTACCTCGAAAAACCCGCGCTCTACGGTAGGCACCATCACCGAAATTTACGATTATTTCAGGCTTTTGTATGCGCGCGTGGGGGTGCAACACTGCCATAAATGCGGCAAAAAAATTTCGCAGATGAGCACGTCGGATATTATCAACGAAGTGCTAAAACTCCCCGAAGGAGCCAAGCTCGTTCTTTTGGCACCGATCGTTCGGGAGAAAAAAGGAGCTTACGCCGACGTGCTTGAATCGCTCGTGCACAAAGGGTACGTTCGCGCGATGATAGACGGGGTTATGGTGCGTTTGGATGAAGAGATCGACCTCTCTAAAACCAAAAAACACACCATCAAAGTGGTGATCGATCGTTTGGTGGTGAGCGAAGAGAATAAAGAGAGGATCGCTTCGGGGGTGGAAAAAGCGCTTAAAGAGAGCTACGGCGAACTTGAAGTGGAGGTTCTAAACCATGAAGAGCTTGGATTTAAAGAAAATATGATCCACTACTCCGAGCATAATGCGTGTTTTGACTGTAAGATCAGTTTTGATCCGCTCGAACCCCTTTCGTTTTCGTTTAACTCTCCAAAAGGGGCTTGCCCCGAGTGCGACGGGCTTGGGCTTCGTTATGCACTTGACCACGACAAGATTATCGACCAAGATTTAAGCATCGAAAAAGGGGCGATAAAGATCGTCTACGGCTTTAACAAAGGGTACTACTTTACCTTTTTAAAAGGGTTTTGCGATGCGAACAAAATAGATACGAAGATCCCCTACAGCGAGCTAGAGCCGTATCAGCAAAAGATGATTCTCCACGGTGCCGTGGGGGAGGTGGAGTTTTTATGGAAAACCCACAAAGTCAAGCGTATTTGGCCGGGGATCGTGCGTATAGCCTACGATATGTTTAAAGACGAAAAAGAGCTTGCGGATTACATGAGCGAGAAGGTGTGTAACGTGTGCGGATCGCACCGTCTTAAACAGGAGTCTTTGGCGGTGCGCGTTGCACAAAAAGGGATTGCAGAGCTTTTGGATATGCCGATCTCCAAAACCTACGAATGGTTTGTCGATGCACAAAACTTCGGTTATCTCGATACCCAACATGCCACGATTGCCGCACCTATCTTAAACGAGATTCGCGAACGTCTTTACTTTTTGCATGACGTGGGGCTGGGCTACATCACCCTTGGGCGTGACGCGCGTACCATCAGCGGCGGCGAGGCGCAGCGTATCCGTATCGCAAGCCAGATCGGAAGCGGTTTGACGGGGGTTATGTACGTACTCGATGAGCCGAGTATCGGTCTGCACGAGCGCGACACCCTCAAGCTTATACGTACGCTTCGCTCTTTGCAGGAGAAGGGCAACAGCGTGATCGTCGTCGAACACGACAAAGAGACGATCGAACAGGCGGATTTTATCGTCGATATCGGAAGCGGGGCAGGAAAATTCGGCGGCGAGGTGGTGTTTGCGGGAACTCTCGATAAGCTCAAAAGTGCCAAAACGCTTACGGCGGATTATCTCTACGGGCGTAAAAAAATCGAGTATTTTTACCGCCGTCCGCAGCAGATGTGGATCGAGATCAAAAACGTCACCCTCAACAACATCACCGATCTGAGTGCAAAACTGCCGCTGAACAACTTCGTGTGTGTGACGGGGGTAAGCGGCAGCGGCAAAAGCTCTTTGATGCTCCAAACACTTTTGCCCACCGCGCGGGAGCTTCTCAACCATGCCAGAAAAGTCAACAAAGTCGCAGGGGTCGAGATCAACGGCTTGGAACACGTCGATAAGGTGATCTACCTAGACCAAAGCCCCATCGGGCGCACGCCGCGCAGTAACCCCGCGACCTACACGGGGGTGATGGACGAGATACGCAATCTTTTTGCACAAACCAAAGAGTCGCAAATTCGCGGCTATACCACCTCCCGCTTTTCGTTTAACGTCAAAGGAGGGCGCTGTGAAAAATGCCAAGGGGAGGGGGAGATCAAGATCGAGATGCACTTCCTGCCCGACATCATGGTTGACTGCGACACATGCCACGGAACCCGCTACAACCGCCAAACGCTAGAGGTGCTCTACAAAGGCAAAAACATCTCCGACGTGCTCAATATGAGCGTCGAGGAGGCGTACGAGTTTTTCAAATCGATCCCGAAAATCAAACAAAAACTCCAAACTCTCGTGGACGTGGGGCTAGGCTACATCACTCTCGGGCAAAATGCGGTGACCCTTTCGGGCGGGGAAGCGCAGCGTATCAAGCTCTCTAAAGAGCTTAGCCGCAAAGATACGGGGCAAACCCTCTACATTCTCGACGAACCTACGACGGGGCTTCATTTTGCCGACGTCGATCGGCTCACGAAAGTGTTGCACCATTTGGTGGAGCTTGGCAACTCGGTACTCATCATCGAGCATAACCTCGATATGATTAAAAACGCCGACTATATCGTAGATATGGGACCCGAAGGCGGCAGCGGCGGCGGGCTTATCATCGCCGAGGGAAGCCCCGAAGAGGTGGCAAAAAATCATGAAAAAACGGGAAGCTACACGGGGAAATACCTCGCAAAAGAGCTGGCGCTACATGCCAAGTAACACAGACTTTGGTTTGCAGTCAAGTAACACAGACTTTAGTCTGTAAAAAAACTTCATATACGGGTTAAAACCCGTGTTACGATACAAAGGAATCACAATGAAAATAGAAAAAAACGTCTTAGTCCACATCGACTACAAACTCACAAACCCCGAGGGTATCATCCTTAACGAAGGGGAGGAGGAGCTCATCTACCTTCACGGCGATTACGGACACGTATTTAGCAAACTCGAAAAAGCTTTAGAGGGAAAAAAAGAGGGAGATACGTTTTGCGTTACCCTCGAACCCCACGAAGCCTTTGGCATGTACGATGAAAGTTTGGTTGTCAAAGAATCGCTCGAAGCACTTCCCGAGGATATATTTATAGGGATGGAACTAGACGGTTCGGAGGATGATTTTGAAGAGAGCGTGATCTACACCGTAACGCACCTAGAAGACGGTTATGCGCTCCTAAACGCAAACCACCCTTTGGCGGGGATCACCCTAACATTCGAGGGTACAATAACCGAGTTGCAAAAACTAAGCGACGAGGAAGTAAAAGAGATTCTCGAACACGACGAACACGAGGGTGAACACCACCATCACTAAGCTACATGCCATGGCATGTGCACTTTAAATGGTGGATAATTTTATAAATATGTAATATAATACGTAAAATATTACATATAAAAGGGTGTAAAATGATTGCATACAAACGTGACGAGATAGTCTCCGCAAGCGACGTCGCTCGCGGGTTTTCTCATATGCTCAATAGCATCATAGATAAATCTAAAGAGCGACTTGCTATCTCAAAAAACAATAAACTCGAAGCAGTCCTTTTGGATATAGAGGAGTACGAAAGGCTCCAAGCTGCGTACGACATGCTTGAGCAGCAAGAGATTGCGAAGATGCTCGAGCAAAGAAGTGCAGAAGAGAAAGGGGTTTCCCACTCTAAAATAATCACTTTAGAGATATAGATGCCTAGAGACGTAAAGCTCACCTATCTTAAAAAAGCAAAAAAGTTTTTAGATAAAAATCCCCGTCTTATCACCGAAAATGAGGTCGATATATTGGTAGTAAAGTTGATACAAAAGGTTTTTTTAAACCGAGATACCAATGTCGACGTAAAGCAGCTTCAAGGCGATTTGAAAAGTTATTACCGCATTAGAAAAGGGAATCTGAGAATTATCGTACAGATCGTAGACGATGAAGTTATCATCGAAGCGATTATCAACGATATAGGCTTTCGAGGGGACGTGTACAAGTAGTTTTGACGCCCACATGCCATGCCATGGCAGCTTTAGCCGCAACACTTCTTGTATTTTTTTCCGCTGCCGCAAGGGCATGGCATGTTACGCTCTAATTTTGTGTTGTAAATCGTGCCGTCTTTGTAGAGCCACATGCCATCTACTTGGAGAAAATTGCTTTTTTCGTGCTGCACGCCTACACCTTGACCATCGCGATAATAGGCTTTAAACTCCACCTGATCCGCCTTGGCATGTACGATCTCCAACCCCAGCCATTCGATACTTTTTGCGTATTCTTTGATGAGTTCTAGTTCCTCGGAGCTGTTTTGTTCGGGCGTGGCGGTTGCAACGATGTACGCGGCATCTGCAAGCACGTAAGCACTATAGCGGCTTCGCATCAACTCTTCGGGTGTCGCGGGATTCTTGGCATGTGTCAAAAAAAGTTCGCAACACTCGGTAAAAGGTTTTTGGCTTTTACAATAACATAACATTCTTTTTCTCTTTTTTGGCGCAATGATACCACCGCTCTTCGTAACACAGGCTTTAGCCTGTAGGGAGTCAGATTATCAGCGTATACACAACCCACGTTGTCGCAAACGAAAAGAGGGTTCCATACCCTACGATAGAG
>JAQUCZ010000032.1 GCA_028685945.1 Sulfurimonadaceae bacterium
TCGTTAATCACGTCTTCGTGGATCTTCTCTTGAGAAACCTCGGGTGCGTGTTGCGTCGAAACGACCACCGTCTCTACCGAAACGGGCTTATCCCCTACGTATTTTACGCTGATTTGCGCTTTTCCGTCGGGACGAAGGTAAGGGACGATCCCCTCTTTACGCACTTGCGCAAGTCTCTGCGTCAAGCGATGCGCCAAATAGATAGGTAGCGGCATGAGTACGTCGGTTTCGCGGCATGCGTACCCGAACATAAGTCCTTGGTCTCCCGCACCGATCTCGCCGTCTGCTTGATCGACACCCTGATTAATATCGGGCGACTGCTCGCCGATACCGTTTAATACCGCAGCAGAACGGTAATCAAAACCGTATGTAGCGTCCGTATAGCCGATATCTCGGACTACGCTACGCGCAATCTCCTGCATCGGTGCATATGCTGTTGTCTTCAGTTCGCCTGCTATTACACAAAAACCGTTAGAGACCAAAGTTTCGCACGCAACGCGCGCCTTGGTGTCGTGTTCAATAATATAATCCAAAATGGCATCGCTGATCTGATCAGCCATCTTATCGGGATGCCCTTCTGTTACAGACTCTGAAGTAAATATATACTCCTTAGGAGTAGTTTTTTCTTCCGTCATCGATTTTCCTTATTGAGATACGGAGTCCGGCTCCGTAAATCGATGAAAGTATATCCAATTTTTTTGAATTTCGTTTTCCTAGAAAAAGCCAACTAAAAGATAAAAATTATCCTTAAATAAACTTATTACTTAACTCCATCAGAAACTTATCAATTTTGTTTCGTTACAATGCCCGCATCTTAAAAAATCACACTACAAGGAATACAAATGTTAGTAACAAAAAAAGCTCCCGATTTTACGGCTACGGCGGTTTTGGCAGATGGCTCGATCGTTGAAGATTTTAACCTTATGAGCAACCTCGGACCAAAAGGTGCCGTTCTTTTCTTCTACCCGTTAGACTTTACGTTCGTTTGTCCTTCTGAGATCATCGCATTCTCACACAGAATCGAAGAGTTCACAAGCCGCGGTATCAACGTAATCGGTGTTTCCGTAGACAGCCAATTTTCACACTTTGCATGGAGAGAAACTCCAATCGACAAAGGGGGTATCGGTCGTATCAAATATCCGTTGGTTGCGGACTTAAGTAAACAAATTTCACGCGATTACGACGTACTTTTCGGTGAGTCGGTTGCACTTCGCGGTTCATTCTTGATCGATGCAGACGGAACAATCCGCCATGCCGTTATCAACGACCTTCCGCTTGGACGTAACATTGATGAGATGATCCGTATGGTCGATACGATGATCTTCACGAACGAGCACGGCGAAGTATGCCCTGCAGGATGGCAAAAAGGTGATGAAGGTATGAAAGCTTCGACTCAGGGTGTTGCAGAATACCTTGCTAAAAACAGCGAAAAACTATAGTTTTTATACACTTTATGAGCGAAGCCCATAAAGTGGCAGGGACAAATGTCCCTACAACCCCCTGAAGCTACCCGTATCTTTCGGATACGGGAGAAAACATGCTCATAAGGGCACATGCCAAGCCTTGGCATGTAGCTATTCTCCCTCTATTTTCTTTACGAACTCCAAAGCTTTTTGATGTACGAATGCCAGATTGTACCACTGTTTTTTTGGCGCTATAAGCGTGAGCCGTTTGGGGTTGGAACTTCTTGAGAGCGCCACGTAAAACTGCGAGGGGGCAAATATCTCTCGCGTTTCTACAATCAGATCCTCAATGCTCATCCCCTGCGATTTGTGGATAGTTATCCCGAAGGCTAGCTTGATGGGATACTGATAGATGCTAAAAACCGCCTCCTCTACCATCTCTTTTTTCCCCTCAATCACCCTCTCGTGCCACACGTTTTTCGATTGTGCAGTGCGTTCAAGCTTGACGATGCGCGCATCGCTTTTTTGCACATATACATAGGTTGCATCGACGTTGATAATCGTGCCGCGCTCTCCGTTGTAGTAGTTCCACGCGTTGCGGCTAAAGAGTACGGGCGCGCCCACTTTGAGTTCCAGATTTGCCTCGATGCGCGCGTCATTCATAAACCTTTGTATCTCGCTCTCTTTGGCATGTTTATCGTGCTTGATTATTTGTGCCTCTTTGAGAACAAGTTCGCTCTCAATGTAATCGAGCTGTTTTTTGTTATGAAATGCCGCAGATTCGTTCTTGCCGAACAAAAAGGTAAAGCCGCTTAAATCTTCGGGAAGCGGCTTGATAAACTCGTTCAGCGCGTTGTGCACCGCTTCGTCCACCTCTCCAAAACGCACACGGTGCAGCAGCTCTATAAACGCCGCATCGTCGGTTCTGTAGATGTGGGTAAGTTCGATCGTATGCAATGCAAACGCCTCCCATGCCAAGGACTCAAACGCAAAAGAGACCTCCTCTCTGCCGCGCACCACGGGGGGAAGCTGCAAAAAATCCCCCACCACAAGGAGCACGCCGCGAAACTCGGCTTGTTCAAGGCGCAGCCGCACCGCTTCTAAAAGCGTAGCACTCACCATCGAAATCTCGTCAATCACCAGCAGATCGATCTGGGCAACGATTTTTTTGATCTTTTTGGGAGCCAAAAATTTGCCGCTGCGCTCAAGCTCTTCGATACTCCCCGCGATCCCAAGATCCAAAAAACTATGCAGCGTCTGCCCGTTTATAAGCGTCGCCGCCATAGCGGTAGAAGCAAGTTTGGCAACCTTTTTCCCCTCTGCCTCGAAGCGCTCTATCACCCCGTTAGTGATCGTGGTTTTGCCCACCCCTGCACCGCCCGTTAAAAATACGTTGTGTTTTTGAAAAAGTTTCTCTAAAGTAACATCTAAATAATTCATGCGCAAATACTACCCATAATCAATATAAACGAAGATAAACTAGTGTAAAATTCCCGCAACCAAAGGAGTAGCGCACATGCCAAGAATTTTGATCGTAGAAGACAACAAAACCCTCGCCAATCTCGTAGCCAAAAAAATAACCGCGGAACTTGAATGCGACGTCGATATCGCTTATAAACTCTCCGAAGCAAAGCTCTTTTTAAAAAAATACAAATATTTCATCACCCTGCTTGATATCAACCTTCCCGATGCGCCCAACGGCGAGATCGTCGATTATGTTTTGGCAAGCGGCAACCATGCCATCATTCTAAGCGCCAACATCGACAAAAATTTTCGTAAAAAAATGCTTGAGAAAAATATCATCGACTACGTCAACAAAGGGGGCGTAAACGACGTCAACTACATCATCCAAACCATCAAACGGCTCCAAAAAAACCAAAACCACAAAATCCTCGTCGTAGACGATTCGATCGTTTTTCGCAAACAGATGCAGATGATGCTTGAGAATATGTTTTTTAAAGTAGTAACCGTCGCCCACGGCGAAGAAGCGCTGGGGATTTTAGAAAACGTACACGACTTTAGCCTCGTGCTCACCGACCACTACATGCCCGTGATGCAAGGGCTCGAGCTCACTTTGGAGATTCGCAAAAAATACTCCAAAAACGATCTTGGGATTATCGCTATCTCTTCGAACAACGATGAAGAGATCACCGCGCTTTTTCTCAAAAACGGCGCCAACGATTACATCTATAAACCCTTCTCCAAAGAGGAGTTCTCCTGCCGCGTGAACAACTCCATCGAAGCGCTTGAGAATATCCACACCATCATCAACCATGCCAACCGCGATTTTCTCACGGGGCTTTATAACCGCCGCTATTTTTTCAAAGATATGGAGGAGTATTTTCCACATGCCATGAAGAGTTCGGAGGCATTTACCCTTGCAATGGTCGATATCGACAATTTTAAGCAGATCAACGACACCTACGGGCATGAAACGGGAGATCGCGTCATCAGCCATTTAGCAGATATTTTACGCACGGGTACAAATGCGGATGATTTGGTAGCACGTTTTGGAGGGGAGGAGTTTTGTATAGCGTTAAAGAATATTGCCCCCGCACAAGCAACGGCGACACTCGAGCGCTTGCGCAAAAAAACGGAGGAAACAAGCGTAACCGCGCACGGCGGCGACGAGATACGCTTTAGCATCTCTATCGGGGCGATCTCAACTCACGAAGACTCTCTCGATGAGAGCATCCACCAAGCCGATCTGATGCTGTACAATGCAAAACAAAACGGCAAAAACAGAGTGGTGCACGACTAGCGCATACCTCTGTTTACTTTTTTTTGCGACGCAAACGTATCTGTTTTTCTACCTCTAAGATAGCTAGCATCACGACCCCTGCTGCAAGTATGAGCCCAAAATCGTAAAGTGAAAGCGGCGCCGTTTTAAACACGCTTTGCATAAACGGCACGTAGGTGATGGCAAGTTGGGCAAAAAACACCACCCCTACCGCCGTCCAAACCACTTTTGTTCCGAGCATATCCCGCATGCTGACCTTGATCGTATTGTGATTACGAATATAAAAAAGGTAAAAAATCTCCATAAATACCAAGGTATTGAGCGCCAACGTTTGGGCATGTTCTATACTCGGATCCTCTTCGACGCTTATGTAATAGATACCGAAAATCGCCGTAACGAACAGAGCGGTCACGAAGAGTATCTGCCAAACAAGCACGCCGCTTAAGATCGGCTCGTCGATTCCGCGCGGGGCGCGATGCATAATGTTGTTGTCCTCCCCCTCAAACGCCAAGGCGATCCCCAATGTCACCGCGGTGATCATATTTGCCCAAAGTATCTGAATAGGGCTAATGGGCATCGCCATCCCGAGCAAAATAGCCACGATCACCACCGATGCCTCCGAAGCGTTTGTCGGAAGCGTCCAGCTGATCACTTTTTTGATATTGTCAAACACCCGTCGCCCCTCGCGCACCGCACTCACGATCGAGGCAAAATTATCGTCCGTCAAAACAAATTCGCTCGATTCTTTCGCCGCTTCGGTACCGTTTTTCCCCATGGCAACCCCTGCATTGGCGCGTTTGAGTGCGGGAGCGTCGTTGACCCCGTCGCCCGTCATCGCAACGATCTTTGCCTGCGCCTGCAAAGCACTCACCAAACGGAGTTTATGCTCGGGAGTGGTTCGCGCAAATATGTCGGTGGAGAGCACCGCGTGTTGCAGCTCCTCATCGCTTAACTTTTCAATATCGGCACCCGTTAAAGGGTTCTGCGTATTTTTCAACCCTATGGTACGCCCTATCGCCGCGGCGGTCAGTGCATGATCCCCCGTAATCATCTTGACGTCGATCGATGCGCTGTGGCACTCTTTGATCGCTTCGATCGCTTCGGGGCGCGGCGGGTCGATAAGCCCTACAAGCCCTATAAGAACAAGCTCGCTTTTGAGATCCTCGAAGGTGAGTGTTTTTTTCTCCCCCTCCACTTTTTTGTACGCAAGTGCAAGCACTCTTTGCCCCTCCGATGCAATAAAACGTGCTTGCTCTTCCCAAAATGCAGATTCGATCGCCGCGGCTTCCCCGCCGCTTTTGTATTCAAGCGCACACATCTTGACGATCACCTCGGGAGCACCCTTGACGATAATCATCGACTCGCCGATATGGTTGTGATTAAGCGTCGCCATAAATTTGTGTTTTGAATCAAACGGGATCATATCGTCGCGGCTAAAACTCTCCCGCAGCTCCTGCGCATCGAATCCGATTTTACGTCCAAAAGCGACCAAAGCCCCCTCGGTCGGGCTTCCTTCCACTTTCCATGTCCCCTCTTCGTTACGTAGTTGTGCGTCACTACATAAAAGTGCGCATTTGCCTAAATGGTGCAGCGAAGCGTATTCTTTGGCAGCAATCTTCTCCCCTTGTAACAAAACCTCTCCTAAAGGTTCGTACCCGCTCCCCTCGATCGTAAATTCCCCCTCGCGCGATACGAAAGAAACCACCGTCATCTCGTTTTGGGTCAGCGTTCCCGTTTTATCCGAACAAATTACCGATACCGCACCGATCGTCTCGATAGCGGGAAGATGGCGTACGATCGCATTGCGTCTAGCCATAGCCTGTACGCCCACTGTAAGCGTAATGGTAAGTACCGCAGGAAGCCCCTCGGGGATCGCCGCGACAAAAAGCCCCACGACCGCCATAAATATTTCGTCAAAATGCATACTTTTTACAAAATAACCGAATAAAAAGATCAATGCCGAGACGGTTAAAATTACCCCCGTAAGCCATTTTGCAAATTTATCCATCTGCTCTAGGAGCGGCGTAGTAAGCGTTTGCACCTCACCGAGCATCTTATTGATCGCCCCGAGTTCGGTATGGTTTGCCGTCGCGACAACAACCCCTTTTGCCTGCCCGCCGGCAACCGTCGTTCCCGCAAATGCCATCGAAGAACGATCCCCGATCGTGGCATCCTCTTCTACCGCTTTGAGATGTTTCTCGACGGGTACCGATTCCCCCGTCAAAAGCGCTTCTTGCACGCTAAAGCCGTGTGCTTGGATCAATCGAATGTCGGCGAGCACACGATCCCCTGCCCCCAAATAAACGATATCGCCGGGGACAAGTTCCTCGCTTGAAATCTTTGTTTTTTTCCCCTCGCGCTGCACCGTCGCGCTAAAAGCAAGCATTTTCTTGATAGCATCCATCGCGTTTTGCGCTCTGTTTTCTTGCATAAACCCTATGATCGCATTGATAAGCACGACGCTTAAGATAACGATCGAATCCATAATATGCTCAAGCAGCGCCGTAACGACCGCTGCAGCCAAAAGTACATAGATAAGCAGATTGTTAAACTGCATCATAAAACGCACGAAGGCGCTTTTTTTCTTCTCCTCTTGAAGTTTGTTCAAGCCGTAGCGTTCAAGTCTTTGGGCAACTTCCGCGCTCTTTAGCCCCTCTTCACTCACCTCAAACTCGCGTAAAACCTCTTCGTAAGGCATGGCATGCCATAACTTTTTTTCCATCGTCATCCCCTCCTTCAATCTAAGAGTATCAACTCGCCAAACGGCGGCTCTTTTTGGTTTTTGGTGACCCATTTTACCGTCTGAGAGGGAGCTTCGGCGGGGAAGGTTCCCTCCATATCGGTAAAATACAAAATAAGATCGCACAAGTATAACTCATTTTGGAGAAACGAAAAAACAGGTCGAAAATCGGTGCCGCCTCCCCCGATGATTGTACATGCCAAGCTCTCGCCGCTGTAAAACGTCTCGTGGGAGCGAATACGGTCGTCGCACACCAAAAGCTCTATCTTATAGTTTTGTATCTGCGACATCAAAAAATCGACCTCGCTCAAAAATGTGCTTAAAAGCTCCTCATCCACCGACCCCGAACTGTCAACCGCTATTACCAAAGAGAACCGTTCGCTGTAACTCGAAGGAATATAAATCCCTTGATGCAGGTATTTTTTATTCGGCGGAATCAGCCGAAAATCGTCGCGGTAGTGCGTATCCAAAGCGGCTTTTAGCTCCTCGCGCCAGTTGATTTTTCCTCTATTTTGCAGGGTAAAAAAGCGTTCCATCGACTCGTAACGCTCCCCTTTGCTCTCCTCAGAAAGCAGCAAAGAAAGCGCCTCTTCGGCAAAGAGCTTCTCCGCCAAAACCTCCTCTTGTATCTGCTCAAATGAGTTTGCTTCAAAGCGTTCGCTTTCCTCTTCGTTTTGAGCATCGTTTTGCACGTCCGCACCCGTATCCGCTTCGTATTCAAGCTCCCCGTCTCGGAGCATATCCTCTTTTAGCTCGGCGTAAATCTCTTCGGCATACATGCCGTGAAACCTTTTGCGGTACTGCGCCCCCTCGGGAAGCGTGAGTCCGTTTTGTACCAGCATATCGTTGATAGCAAAGTCGGTTGCCGTCTGCCAAAGCCAACCGCTACGGTTGTTTTTGCGATTATCATGCGCCAAAGCCGCGTGCATGGCACCGTTGGCAAAGACGAATGCCAGCTCCTCTATGTTGGCATGTGCCAAAAAATCGCTGTTGGCATGGAGCGTTTTTCCGTCACTTTTAAAAGCCTGTATGTCGTCGTTTATCACCAACTCCAAACGCGAAGCAAGGGTACCGAAATAGGGGTATTCCAACAACAGTTTTGCTTTGGCTTGAGATATTTTTTGTTCTACGCGTACCATCGGGACTCACAAATATTTTTCTAAGGATTATAACACAGGAAAAAATCACCTTCTGCCACTTTGTCAAGCCCGCAAATCGTTCAAAAGAAACAAAAAAAATTACTTAAGCTTATAAAATGTATAATTTTGCTGAAATTCATTAAAGGAGTACCATGAAAAAATTCTTAGGTATTTTAGTTGCCGTTATGGCATTTTCATTTTCGTTGTTCGGCGCAGAGAAATCTCCGCTTTTTGTAAACCTCACGAGCGATGAGGAGCACAGAACGCTTATGGCGGTGCAATTTAGCACAAAAATGATGGAAAAAGGGCATGCGCTTACTATTTATCTTAACGATAAAGGGGTAAAACTCGCTTCAAAAGAAAACAAACAGTACGCAGAATTTCAATC
>JAQUCZ010000033.1 GCA_028685945.1 Sulfurimonadaceae bacterium
CAGCGATACCAACGTACCGAAAAAAAGCGATAAAGATATGTTTTTAAATACCCAAGTGAGGGAAAAAGCGCATCTTCCCACGATGTTTGACAGGGAAAACCTGCAAAAACATTACTACTATTCGCTTTTAACAAATACGAAAGAGGCGGCAATTTGCTACGTTGCCGCGCCGCAGAGCGGTGCTTCGAAATTTTTAAAAGAGCTTGGGATCGAAGAGAAAAATATCTATAAAGAGCGCGACTACGCTACTCTTTTGTTCCAAAAATCCCAAAGAGAACCGAGCGAAGAGAGGGAGATCGTTTTGGATTACAGCTTCAAAAACGAAAAGCTCTCCGCGACCAAGCTCAAAACCTTTTTAACGTGTAAACGCCGCTACTACTACCGCTATATTCTCAATCTTAAAGGGCACGAGATACCCAAAGATATCCCTCAAGAGTGGGAGATCGGAACCTCTTTGCACGATGCACTGAAAAATCTCTATACCAAAAAAACGAGCTACGGCGATCTTGACGTGCTTAAAAAAGAGCTAGCGCGCGAGCTTGATGCGGTGTGCGGCAAAAGCGAGACCGAGAAGTACCTCATTGCAATGTATAAAAAACTGCTTGAGCCGTTTTGTGTTTTGGAGATCGAGAGATTTGCCGAGGGTTGGCATGTACTCGGATGCGAAGTCTCTTTGGAGACTACGTTTGCAGGGGCGCGGCTTGTGGGGCAGATAGACAGGATCGATCAAAACGGGGAGAGCCTCTACGTGCTCGATTATAAAAGCGGCTCCTACCCGCTCTATACCGAAAAGACTCTTGCCGAGGCGACCGATTTTCAGTTGGAGTTTTACTACCTGCTTGCACGCTCAAAAGGAAAAGATCTCTTGTGCGGCTATTACGATCTCAAAGAGTCCAAGATCGTCCCCGAACCTTTTTTGCAAGAAAAGCTTGCATTGCTCGAAGCTACGATTAAAGATATGCTGATGCAGGAGCGTTTTGAATTTAGCAAATGCGAGGAGCTGAAAAATTGTCTTTACTGCGATTATGCTCTCGTATGTAAAAGGGGCTAGGATGTTTGTACAAAATCTTGCCTACGAAGCGAGTGCGGGGAGCGGCAAAACCTTTATGCTGGTCGTGCGCTATTTGAGTCTTTTGTTTTTGGGTGCATCCCCTTCCAAAATCTTGGCACTTACCTTTACCAACAAAGCGGCAAGGGAGATGCAAGAGCGGATCGTGCTCACTCTCGAGGAGCTCCAAACGCGCGGAGAACTCGATGAGATAGCCAGAGTTACGGGTTTGGAGCGCGAGGCGATTTTGCAACAGCGCAAAGATGTTTTGCAACGCTTCTTACATGCCAACACCAAAATTATGACCATCGACAGCTTTTTCTCTCAAATTCTTCGCAAGTTCTCTTTGTATGCAGGGCTGATGCCCGATTTTACGACGGCAAACTCCCAACATGAGCTTAAACTCCTTGAGCGCTTCTTAAAGGAAACGAGCGTTGCGGGGAAAAAAGAGACCCTTATCAACCTCTCAATCGCTTCGAGCAAGCGGCTTGAGAACCTTTTTTCTCTTTTGGATGAGCTTTATATCAAGCAAAAAGAGTTTGGGCAAATCGGTTTTGGCAGACAAAACCCCCTCCCGTTTGAACAACAGGCATGGGAGGCGTTTGAAGCGCTTGCCGCGATCGTGCACAAGGCGCCGAATGCTTCGAGTACGGCGAAAAAAAGTATGATTGCCGCAAGCTTTGAGGAGCTTTGCGCAAAAGCGTGGATAGGGCGCGAAACGCTCGAGTACCAAACCTTTGCCAAATGCTACACCCCCGAGATGGATCGCTACTTACATGCCGTACAAGAGGCGCTTTTGGGGTATTACAGAGCGAAGGAGCAAAACTTTTTTCATTCGCTCCATACGCTGCTGGGGATTTACGTAGATGCCAAGAGGGCGCTGTTTAAAGAGGACGGAGAACTCGGGTTCGACGATGTAACGGTGCTTGTGCACTATCTTTTAAAAGAGCGTATCGAAAGCGAGTTTCTCTATTTTCGTCTGGATGCGCAGATTGAGCATATTCTTCTTGACGAGTTTCAAGATACGAGCATATTGCAATACGAGATTCTTCGCCCGTTGATCGAGGAGATTCTTAGCGGCGAGGGGGTGAGCGGCAACGGAAGCTTCTTTTTCGTCGGGGACGTAAAGCAGTCGATTTATCGATTTCGAGGGGGCGTGAGTGCTTTGTTCCGCGAGGTGGCATCCCAAAACGGCACGCTTATAGAACCGCTCGTGACCAATTACCGCTCCCAAAAAAACATCATCGAGTTCGTCAATCGGGTTTTTAGCCAAAAAATGCAGCGCTACATCCCCCAAAAAACCAGACCCGAAGCCGAGGGCGGGTATGTTGCGGTGTTAGAAAACGAGGCTCTTTTGGAAGCACTGCTTCAAGAGGTAAAACGGCTGCTCGATGCGGGTGCCGATCCCGATGCGATTGCCGTTTTGTGTGCGACCAACGGCGACGGCGAAGAGGTCAAGCAACTTTTGCAGAACGAGGGGATCGAGGTGGTTACCGAAACGACGACGAAGCTTATCAACCAGCGCAGCGTCAAAGCGCTGATCGAGTATCTCAAATACCTCTATTTCGGCGAAGATATCTACAGATACAACTTTTTTGCCCTTATCCAAAGCGAGGTGCGTGAGATTAGAAAAGTCGATCTTTGCGCAAAAAGTTTGGAAGAGATCGTTAAAGATGCCCTGCGAACGTACGACCTTTTCGAGGGCGATTTGCACCTTGTGAAGTTTTTAAACGCACTGCGGCGCTATAGCGACATCGAAGCGTTTTTGTTTGAGTACGAGAGGCTCGATGAGAGCGGTGCGGCTTCCGATCTAAGCGGCGTGCGTATTTTGACGATCCATAAATCCAAGGGGCTTGAGTATGAGCACGTCATCGTGCTCGATCGGATGAAAAAAGCGCCCCCTGCGCGCGATAGCATCATCTACGAGTACGAGGGGATCGTACTTAAAAACCTTTATCTGCGTACCAAAGCACGAGAAGCGCTCGATCAAAACTACGCACGGGCACTCGAAAAAGAGAGAGCGTTGAGTCTCGAAGATGCGCTCAATGCTTTATATGTGGCTTTTACGCGTGCCAAAGAGAATCTGATCGTGATTAAAAAGCCTAAAGATTCGATGTTTGAGGTGCTCGGTATCGGATGCGAGGAGATAGGGGAGTTTTCGTGTAAAGCGCGTAAACAGCTCCCGCCGCAAAGGTACGAAACCTTTGTGTACAAAAATCTTTATTACGGAACCCAAAGCGATCTTTTGGCGCATGAAGAGGAAGAGGAGGAGGATCTTGAGGCGATTCAGTTCGGTGCGGCTCTGCATTATGCCCTTGAGATGCTGCCTAGTTTTGAGCTGGATTCCCTGCCGCATGCCATGCAAACGGTTTACAATAAATACGGCTCTTTGCTCCATGAAAAAGAGATAGAGGATATCCGTAGCAGAGTAGCGATGCTTTTAAAAGATGCAAGGTTTTTAGAGCTGATTCAAGGGGAGAGCTACAAAGAAAAAGGGATCAAATATAAAAATAATCTTCGCTATATCGACCTCTTGGTCAAACAAGAAAAAAGCGTAGCAGGCTCCCTTTTTGGCGAAGTGCAATGGAATATCATCGATTATAAAAGCTCCCTCTCTTTTTCAGGGCACCACAATACGCAGGTGGCATACTACAAAAAAGCGGTACATGCCATAACGGGCGAGGCGGTCGAGGGGTATATCTGTTACCTCTTAGAGGATAGGGTAAAGATTGTAAAAGTGTAGCGATATTGCTACAATAACGACTTTGATCGTAAACAATGTAGAGGATGAATAATGATAAAAAAATGTTTGTTTCCCGCCGCGGGATACGGCACGCGCTTTTTGCCCGCAACCAAAGCGATCCCCAAAGAGATGCTCCCCGTTTTGACTAAACCCCTTTTGCAATACGGCGTCGAAGAGGCGATAGATGCGGGGCTTACCACTATGGCGATCGTGACGGGAAGGGGCAAGCGCGCTATCGAGGATCATTTCGATATCTCTTACGAACTCGAACACCAAATCCAAGGAACCGACAAAGAGCATTACCTCAAAGAGATACGTGCCGTGATAGACAAATGCACCTTTTCTTATACCCGCCAGATCGAGATGAAGGGGCTTGGACATGCCATACTTACGGGGGAGACGCTTATAGGCAACGAACCTTTTGCGGTGATTTTGGCGGATGATCTGTGCGATAACCATGAAGGGCACGGGGTGCTTTTGCAGATGGTAAAACTCTATGAAAAATACAAATGCTCCATCGTAGCGGTTGAAGAGATCCCTATGCAAGATAGTAAAAAATACGGTGTGATTGCAGGTGAATTTATTGAGGATGACGTAGTTCGCGTGAGCCATATGGTGGAAAAACCGGCTCCCGAGGATGCACCTTCGAACTTGGCGATTATCGGCAGGTATATTCTCACTCCCGATATTTTCGAGATTCTCCAAAATACCGCTCCGGGTAAAGGGGGAGAGATTCAGATCACCGATGCACTTTTGGCTCAAGCAAAACAGGGAAAAGTGATCGGCTACAAGTTTAAAGGGAAGCGTTTTGACTGCGGAAGCGTCGATGGTTTTGTGAGCGCGACCAATTATTTTTATGCAAAATCTGAAATAGAAAACTAAACCTTAAAAAAACCATAAATTAAGTTATTTATAAGTTTAAGTGGCTATACTTTCGCCACTTAAATAAACCCTCAAAACGTTTATAGTAATAATCCAAGATGAAAGGTTCTCAAATGAAATTTACTAAAATTGCAACTGAAGAACAAATCAATCAAAAATGGGTTTTGATTGATGCAGAAGGTAAAACATTTGGTCGTATTATCACTGAAGTAGCTACTATACTTCGCGGTAAAAACAAACCGTGTTATACTCCAAACCAAGACTGTGGTGATTTCGTAGTCGTTGTTAACGCTTCTAAAGCTAAATTCAACGGTCTAGGTAAAATCGCTAACAAAGAGTACTTTAGCCACTCAGGTTACTTCGGAAGTACAAAAAGCGTTAAAATGACCGAACTTTTAGAGAAAAACCCTGAGAAGCTTTACAAACTTGCTACTCGCGGTATGCTTCCAAAAACTAAGCTCGGCGTAAAAATGCTTAAAAAATTAAAAATCTATGCAGGTGAGACTCATCCACACACTGCACAAATTGCTAAGTAAGGAGCGACTGAATGAAAAAAGTATATGCAACAGGACGTCGTAAATCGTCGATAGCAAAAGTATGGTTGACTCCGGGAACGGGAAAAATCGTAATTAACGGTCTTTCTATCGATGCTTGGTTAGGTGGACTCGAAGCGAAAAAACTTCGTGTTAAACAACCGCTTTCTTTAACAAAACAAGAAACTTCGGTTGATATCGTAGCTACAACTTTAGGCGGTGGTTTCGGTGGTCAATCGGATGCACTTCGCCACGGTATCTCTCGTGCGCTTGTACGTTTCAACCCTGAGCTAAAAGCGATCCTCAAACCTGAAGGTATGATGACTCGTGACTCTCGTACGGTTGAGCGTAAAAAACCGGGTAAGAGAAAAGCTCGTCGTTCTCGCCAATTCAGCAAACGTTAATCGTTGCTCCCTCTTTGGTATCCCTTTTGGGATATCATCTCTTTTTTTATCCCTTCTTCTTTTTACATCGAAAAGCAACTCTTTAATATGAAATTTTGTTTCTTCCCACTATAATCATCCCTATTTTATTTCAAGGGAAAAAAATGAAAAAATTGTTTGTTATTGTTGCGGTTGTCGCCGCGATCGTGTTACTTTTACCGCTTGTCGGGAATAAGATAGCCCAAGAAGAGATCGCAAAAAAAATAGAAGTGCTAACCTCTTACGGCGTTAAAGTGGAAAAAAGCGAGGTTGATGCGGGGTATTTTAAAACCAAAAATCATTACGAATTTAGCGTTGCAGATACCCAAAAGTTTCTTGCATATTTGAACCAATTCGCCAATTCTCAAATCCCGCCTTACGTCGGTGCGGCGCTTGAGGGTACGGTTGTGGGGGTGGATCTTGAATATTGCAATTTTCCTTTGAGCGACAGTTTAAGTGTCGACATCTACCCGTTGCAAATGCCGCATGAGATGATGGACGAGATACGCGAAAACGATCTGCAATTGGCAAAGCACATAGAAACGTTGTTACAAAACAAAGGGGTTCTTTACCATCTTGATTACGGTGTCGCAAGCAACGAGTTTGGCGGCTATATCAAAGATATCCGCGAAAAAACAAAACTCAAAAAGGGTGCAGAGGTCGAATTTGTATTAGAGGGAATTACCTATGACGGTAAAGGTCCGCTGATCGCGCCGAGCGCGTTACGCACCGAAACGGACGCTATTGTCCTCCATGCACACGACGATAAAACGAAAATCGCCTTTGAGATACGCAACATGAGCAGCGAAGCGGCATTTGAGTCCGATACGACTTATACCTCTTCGCTACGTGCCGAGCAGATTATTTTCGATCTTAATGATACGGACGGGTATGAGGAGTATTTCGCTTTTGATTTTAAAGGGATTACGATGGACTTCGGCTCCGATGCAAAAGAGGCAAAAGCCAAAGCTTCGGCAGATATTGCGGTAAAAGATTTTTATCTTCATAACGATTTTACGGAGCTTCAAGCGCAAGGGTTTCGTTACGCGATCAATATAAACGAAATGGACAAAGACGGCTACGAAAATCTTATCAGCTCCGTCGAGAAGATGCAAAACGCAGGAGGGGTATTTGATGAGAGAGAACTCGAAGAAGCGATAGTAACCCTTCTTGAGAAGGGGATAGTGATCGAGTTGGAGGATTTTTCACTCCAAACGCTTACGATCGAAGCACAGAAATTCCAAGGTGCAAGCCTCTATGCAAAAGCATCTCTCAAGCCCAACCCTCAGTTTGGATACAACATGAAAGCTGCACCTATGAGTGTTATGGACGACTTAAGTGCCGAAGCGACGTTTAAAATCTCAAAAGAGCTTTTTGGCTACATCACCAAACAAGCACCGATAAGCGCTATGGCACTGGGCTACACGGTAGAAGAGGGGAACGACTACGTGTACCGATTAAAATACGAAAACAACAATCTTACAATCAACGGCAAGTCGTTGTAAGAAGTTGGGTATAATCGCTCTTATTTTTTAAAGAGTGATTATGCGATATTTTCTAATCTTTTTTCTTTACGTCGGGCTTTTTGGCTCGACGCTCCATTTGGCAACCTCCGCCAACCCCTCAAGACTCAACCCACTTCTTGCGACCGATTCGAGCTCTTCGGAGATAGCGGGATTTTTGTTTAACGGTTTGGTAAAGTACGACAAAGATTCCTCCGACATCATCTGCGACCTTGCAAGCGATTTTTACTACAAAAACGATACGACCCTTATTTTTCATCTGCGCAAAGACGTTCTGTGGCATGACGGCAAACCTTTTAGCGCCCACGACGTCCTTTTTACCTACGAAACGCTTATATCCGATAAAGTCTCTTCCCCCTACAGTTCGGGTTTTCGTTTTGTAGAAAAAGTGGAGGTGTTGGATCCCCATACGTTGCAAGTGACCTACAAACACCCCTATTTTAAAGCGCTTGAAACTTGGATGATGGGGATTATTCCGCGCCATATCCTCCAAAACGAAACCAATCTTATGAACAGCAGTTTTAATACGAATCCTATAGGTACGGGAGCTTATAAACTGCATCAACTCGAACACTCCAAAAACATCGTTTTGGTCGCAAACGAGAACTATTTTGAGGGGAAACCGAAAATCGAACGCATCTCTTTTCACGTTATCGCCGATCCTATGACCCGTTTTTTGATGCTCAAATCGGGGGAGATCGATATAGGTTCGCTTGAACCGATGCAATACGAGCGGCAGATCGATAAAAGTTTTTTCGGGAAGTTTAACGTCTATGAAGAGATCAGCCGCTCCTACACCTATCTTGGATTTAATCTGCGACTGAAAAAATTTCAAGACCCTCGCGTACGCCGCGCACTCTCTTTGGCAATCGATCGAGAGGAGCTTGTAAAGATCCTCTTTTTTGAACATGCCAAGGTTTGCACGGGTCCGTTTTTGCCAAAAACAAAAGCGTTTAATCCCGAAGTGAAAGCTCCCGTACAAAACATAGAGGAAGCAAAAAGGCTTTTAAAAGAGGCGGGCTACGATGCATCAAACCCGTTTCGTTTTGAGATCGTTACCTCCAACTCAAGCGCGCTTCGCCCTTACGCCGCGCAGATATTGCAACACCAGCTCAAAAAAGCGGGGGTAGAGGTGAGTTTGCGGGTGATGGAGT